>JBNMOZ010000252.1:0-8204 GCA_051276005.1 Bradymonadia bacterium
ACTTCTGCCATTCGCGCACCTCGTCGCGGGCGCTCTTGAGCTTGTCCGCGATCTCGGCGACGACGCTCCAGCTGACGTTCATGCGCTCGATGAGCTCGCGCAGCTCGCCGCTGTAGTCGCGGTTCTTGCGCCGAGCGGTCTTCGTCACGCGGCGGGTGCTGCGCAGCCGGGCGCGCGCCACGCTCTTCATCTCGATGGCGATCGCGTCGACGCGATCGAGACCTGTCAGGCCGGTCTTTGGATCGGGCTCTTGGTTGGAGCTGCCGTCAAGAATCTGACGCAGCGTGCGCCGACCTCGGCTCACTTGCCGTGGCAGGTCGACAAAGGCTTGAACGCCCGCCCCGGTAGAGAGGATGCCTTCGAGCACCGCTTCACGCGCCGACTCGATGCGCTTGGCGATTTCGACCTCCTGCTCGCGATTGAGGAGGCTGACGCAGCCGATCTTGGTGAGGTACATGCGGACGCTGTCGAGGTCGCCCGCGTCGGGGCCGCTCTTGGTCTTGCGCCCGCGGCTGCGCGCCGCAGCCTCTTTCTCTCTCTCCTTCTCACGGCGCGCTCGCTCGCGCGATGTCACCGTTTCGGGTTGGTCGATGGCCTTGAAGATGGCTGCGGCGGCACTGTGGCTTAGTTTCTTCTCGGACATGCTGCCTCCTCCATCTTCAAGTCTACTGTCCGCGCTGACCGCGAAACATGCAATGCGATCAACACGGGGGTCACCCAACCAAGATGCTTCCACTGGCAGGTGGTTGCATTGGTCACGCCAATGCGATGCGTTCAAAAGGTCACGCACGCTGGGCGCGCACTCAGCGAGCGCCTCGAAGGTACATACGTGCCGCAGCCACGATCGGATCGCTGGGCAGCGCGGTCAGACATGCACGGTGACCAAATCGGCAGGGTTGGCGCCCGTAATCGCTGCACGGGGCGCACGGCAAATCGCGTGACACGCTCTGGCCTTGGTCTGTGGCCGGCCCCCATCGACCGGGGGGCGTAGGCCCAAAGACCACCACGACCGGAGCGCCCACTGCGGCAGCGATATGCGCGAATCCAGTGTCGCCAGCGACCACGACGGCCGCGCGTGAGAGCACCGCGGCCGCCTGACCCAGCCCCAGCGTGTCGGGGAGCGCCGTACCGACGTGCCGCGCGACGCGCTGCAGATCCTGCGCTTCACCTGGACCTCCCAGCACGAGGATCTGCAATCCATCGGCGGCCAGCGCGGCGCCCACCTCGGCAAACCGCGCCGCCGGCCACGCCTTGGTGGCCTGGCCGGCGCAGGGCACAAGAACGGCGAAGGGCGCAGCGGGTACAAGGGGTTGAGCGGCAGACAGCCAGGCCGACTTGAGGAACATCTTTGGCCGACGGCGCGTGTCGAGGCCCAGGTCAGCCGCCATACGCTCAATCTGGTGGGGCCCACCGCGGTAATCGCGATGCAGCGGCCCCTTGACCAGCGACCGCCAGCCCGACCACCCGCGGCGCTTGCGCCAATGGCGACGCCAACGCGCCGAGCGACCGCGCCACCGGGTGCGGATGCGGTTCTGCAAGTCGACCACGAGATCGGGCACGTCGATCGCGTCGCCCGGCGCGCAGACGCGGGCGACGTCAGGGTGCGCCGCGAAGAGCGGGTGATAGGCAGCGCGCGTGATCACGATCAGCGCGGCGGCTGGATAGCGGACCGCCAACGCCGCGACGACGGGCTCACAGAGCAGAACATCGCCCATGGACGATTCGCGAACGACGTGGATCGTGCGAACGCCCGGCGCCGGCGGCCAGGGCGTCATTCGCCGGATCCGTCGACCACCGCGCGCGCTCGGGCGCTGGCGTCAAAGATCGCCTGCTCCAGCACTCGCGCAGAGGCGTCAGCGGGCAGCACGGGTCCAAAGACCACCACCACGCGCGTGAACGGCAGGGGCAAGGCGAAGCGATCCCACGCGCGCCGAAGCCGATAGGCGCGGCGAGCGGCGACGCCTACCGGACGCAACGCCACCCCGGCTCTGCGGCTCAAGAACGCGGCGCCCGGCTTGGCGACCTGCGCTGGGCCCCGCGGCCCATCGACGGCGACCAACGCGATGGCGCCCGCGCGCAACGCTCGCAAGAGCGCGCGGGCCGCAGCCAACCCACCGCGGCTGCTCGAGCCGGGCGCGTCTTCGATGCGAAAACGGCGCATGACGCGGGCCTGAAGCCGCCCGTCGCGGCTCGCGCTGATCGGGGCGATGAGGCGCCCTCTCGGACGCGCCCGCAGCAGCGCCAACTGGTCGCCATGCCAGAAGGCGATGACGGCTGGGCCCTCCACCGATCCAATTTGGCGCACCCGAAGTGTGGCGATCCAAACCTGCACCAGCCCCGCGATGCCCCACCCGAGCAGGCGCCGCCCACCGCTCACCCGGCCACCCGGCCGCCATCGATCGCGACCTGGTGATCAGCGCCCGCGGCGAGGGCGCGATCATGGGTGATAAGCAGAATCGTCATCGTGCCCCGCAGGCTCTTCAGCTGGGTGATCAGCCCGGCACGGGCCTCGGCGTCGAGGTGCGCGGTCGGCTCGTCGAGGATCAGGACCGTCGGCTGCCGAGCCAGCGCACGCGCCAGCGCGACCCGCTGTTGCTCACCGCCCGACAGGCCAGCGCCGTCATCGCCCAAGGGGGTGTCCCAGCCCAGCGGCAAACGCGCGATGACCGGCAGCAGGCCGGCAGCTTCGGCGCCCGACTCGATGGCGGTGCCGCCACCGAAGCTGAGGTTCTCTCGCAGCGTCCCCCGCCCAAGCATCGGCTGCTGCGTCACCCACCCCACCTGACGACGCCAGGCCAGCGCATCGATATTGCGCAGCGAGCGGTCATTGACGCGCACGTCGCCGGCGGTCGGATCGAGCAAGCGCGCGAGCAGCCACGCGATCGTCGTCTTGCCGGCTCCGTTGGCGCCACAGAGCGCTGTCATTTCGCCCCGGGGCAGGCGCAGATTGACCCGATGCAGGACCTGCCGATCGCCCCGCTGCAGATCAACGCCGACGAACCGCACCTCGGGCGCGGTCTGAGGCGCGGGCGCGTCGCCCCCCGAGGGCAAACGGACCGTCAACTCCAGCACCTCTTCGAGCCGCGCCAGCGCCGCCCGGCCCGGCTGCACGATGGCCTGCGTGCGCACGAGGCCTTTGACAGGCTGATACAGCATGAGCACCGCGACGAAGAAGCTGAGCACATGTTCGGCGGCGAGGGTGCCGTTGGTGATGCGCTGACCGGCATAGACGAGGGTGGCTGCGAGCGCAGCGGCCCCCACGATCTCGTTGAGCGGCGGCGCGAGCGCCCGCGTCCGCACTTGGTGCACGCGCGCATCGGCCAGCGCCTGATTCGCCGCCTGGTGTCGTAGGTTCGCCTGTTCGACGTCGCCGCTGAGTTGCACCAGCGCGAGCCGGCGCAGCTGGTCGTCCAATTCGATTTGCAGCGCGGCGTGAGCGACCTGGCTCTGGCCGGCCGCCCGTCGAAGCCGACTCCCGATGCGCGCGATGGGCCAGAAGACGAGCGGGTACGTGCCAAAAACCACCAGGGCAAGGCGCCACTCAATGAGCAGGCACAGCGTCAGCAAAGCCACGACCTGGGCGCCATCGCGTACCCGAATCGCAGTGCCTTGGACCGCCCAGCGCTCGATGGCGTCGACATCATGCAAGGCGCGGCTGTGCAGGTCGGCGACGCCAATGCGCGCGACGGCGTCGGGGGGCAAGTCGAGAATCCTGCGGTGCAGTCGCGCCCGTAGGTCGAAGAGCACCCGCTGACCCAGATCAGCGACGCCCACCGCATGCCGATGCTGCGCGAGCCCCTTGAGGACCGCCGCCCCCACCAGCAACGCCGGCAGCCAAAGGCGCAGGGTTTCGGCATCGGGCGCCACCGGCAAGACCCCGCGGACCGCCGCCGGCCAAATCAGGCTGCCCCCGAAGAGCGCCCGCAACAAAGGGCCGACGAGCGCGCCATAGCACGCCGTCAGCAGCGCGAGCGCCGCGGCCCAGCCGGCGACGCGCGCCGCCTGCCCAAGATGCGGTCGAAGCGACCGCCGAATGAAGGGGTGAATCAAAGATCAGGCCGCCGCTTGACGATGGATACAAAGCCGCTGAATCGAAGCAGGAACGCTGCGCTCACGCCGCACATTTGGTATCCTCGTCTCCGTGAGCACTACCGAGCCTAATCACATCCCAGCTGACGATGGGCAACCCATCTTGTCGCGGATGCGGTTCGAGAACCCCCACAAGTTTCTTGAGTTCTATCAGAAGCAACTCTCTCGCGGCGTCGTCGGTCTCAGGCATCCGCATCCGATCGCGCCAGGCAGCGCCTTCATGGTGATCATCAGTCCGCCCGGTGCCCCCAACCAGCTGCGCCTCAATGGCGTCGCGCGGCGGGTCAGCCTTCGACCTGACGGGGCGTATCGGCTTCGCCTGTCGGTGACCTGTACGCCACTGGACGACGCGTGGCTCGACGGCTACGTGGCCGGGCAACGCGCTGTGATTACCCACCGGCAACAGTCCGACACCGACACCTCGATCTCGGGCTCGGTCATCAGCGATGGCGCGGGCTCTTGGTCCACCCCGCCCGCGGCGGCCGCAGCACCGCGCCGACCGGCCTTGCCCACATCGGTCGAGGTCTACGATCTGGCGCGACGGCTGGACCGCATCGACTACTACCTCCTGCTCGGTGTGCCGCGAGACGTCGAGCATGCCGACTTGCAGACGCGCTTTCATTTGCTGACGCGTCGGTTTCACCCCGACGTGTTCCACGGACGAGATACCGGCCTCGTCGACGCCATCGGTCGCGTGTATCGACGCATGAACGAAGCCTACGCAGTCCTGCGCAGCACGGAGCGTCGCACTCAATATGACTCGGGTCTGGCGCAGCCCTACGACGAGCGACAGATGCGACTCAGCGGCGATGCACAGAACGCAGCGCGTCGGCGCGAAGAGACGCCAGGTGCAACAACGACCGTGGGCGAGTTCTACTGGGATCGGGCCCGCCTGATGCTCAAGACGAGTCAGGGCGATACCGGCGTGACGCCCAAGCCGGTCATCCAAGAAGCGATTCGACTTCTCAATACGGCGCTGATCTTCGAACCCCGCAATGGGCACTTCCAGACCGCGCTGACGCACTTGCGCGGGCAGCTGCGCTGACGACGCCTTCCGCGGCCCACGGCTGTCGAATGTAGCCACATCATCGACGAGCCCCGACCTGGGGCCGAGATCTCGCATTCTGGCACGCTACAGGCTGCTAAAACGCGCCACCGATGCCCAGACGCCATCCGTCCATCGTCGGCGCAGCGCCGACGCTGACCGAGCTGCGCGTCTCTGGCTTGTCATCTTGGAGCCACAACACGACGGCCGTACCGACGGCCAGCGCACCGACGCCAAAAGCGACATCGGCGATCAGCGCTGAGCCTTCGGCCGACGACTTGAAGTCTTCCGCCTTACCGCGGTCTTGTGCGGCGCGGGCAGCGTCGGCGTCATCCAGGGCAACGAGCCCAAAGTAGACGCCGGCTCCGGCAGCCAACGCCCCGGTGCCGATCAGGACCCAAGGCCAGGGACTCCCACCACCACTCACGGCGTCTGCGCCCGTCTTTGGCGTCTTGGCCGCATCGCCAACAAACGGCTGCCCCACCGCGGTCGGATCGCCACCGAGCTGCTTGATTCGGTGAATAATGGCCGTCTCATCGGCGGGCGTCGTGCCCAGATAGCTGCGGTACCAATGCACCGCCCCGGCCTTGTCGCCCATGCGTTCACGGCTGCGTGCCACGTTGAAGAGCAGGTCGCGATGCCGCGTGAGGGTGTAAGCCTGCTGAAACGCGAGCGCAGATTCTTCGAACCGCTCGGCGCGATAATGGCCCAGACCTTCAAAGAACAAGCGCTCCGCTTCATCAAGGGTGGCCTGGTCGACTGGCGCCCCGTCATCCGCATAGACTGGCAGGCTCACCAGACTGCTCAAAAGGAGCGCAGGCAGGAGCAATCGCCGGGCTTTGCAACGCAAGCGCATCAGTTACACGTCAGCTGGGTGCAGCTATTCGCGCCGACGCCCACCGGGCAGCACCCAAGAGCCGCGCTGATGCCGTTGGCACCAGGATCGGCATCAGCACCGCAGGTCTCGATGCCACCAACGCTGCCGCCGCCGCCACCGCCGACGCCGGGCGCACCAGCCGTCAAGAACTCCGCGACCGCCGCCACCGTCTCGTCCTCAGTGAACGCTCGGCCCGCTGCATCTTCAAAGACAAATTGAGAGTTGGCAATGTCTGCGCGGACGTTCGACGTGCTGATGCGGAAGATTGCGAAGCTCGAACCGCCGCCGCCGCCACCCGCGTTGCCGCCGCATCCGCCATCGCCGCCACGCCCGCCGTTCCCGCCGCCTCCGTTCACTCCTATTCCTGTGCCGCCCAAGCCGCCCAGCAGTCCCAACTCCCCAGCACCTCCGCGTCCACCACGGCCACCTTGGCCGCCTTGGCCTGCACGAATTTGCACCGCGCGCAGGTGAACCGTCCCACCGCTGATGATGAGACCAGCAGACATGCTGCCACCTTGCGCCGCACGACCACCCGAGCCGAAGCACCCACCAGCGCCGCCGCCGCCGCCGCCGCCGCCCATAGTGGCCGGACTCAGGCCGCCGCCACCACCACCACCGCTGCTGCCGACGTCACCCGTCAATCCGGGTCCGGTCGGGCGCGGAATCCACAAACGGCTGCCTGGGTCGATGCGACCGACGAAGTTACCACCTATCGAGTTGCGACCATGGTCACCATCCTGGCCATCCCCACCGGCTTCGCTAGGCAGACCGCCAGAGCCAGGCGCGGCACCCGAACCTTCGCCTCCCGACTGGGCCGCCGCCGCGGCCTGGTCGCCGTCGCCGCCGACCCCACCATTGACGGCATTACAGCCCTGATTGCTTCCGCCATCACCGCCCAGACCTGCCTGCTGCACCAGATCGCCATTGGTGCCGCCTTGGCCGGACGCGCCCAGACTCGGCGCGTCATCGCCAGTCGCGCCGATGGGCCCTGAGACGCCCGCCTCGGAGACGATGCTCACATTGCGCAGGATCAGTTGGTCACCGACGTCGATCGCGATAACGCCCGCGGTCGGGAAGGGATGATCGGACGGCGGACCCGCGACGATTGAGACGTTCGCGAGGAAGACTTCCTCTAGCCGCGCGCCCCGATAGGTCAGAACGCGCTGAGCGCCGGTGAGCACCGTGGGGAAGTCGGCGAGCGGTCCACGGGCCCAAGCTCGGACCCCGTCATACCGGAAGCCGCCATAGATGCTCACCCGCGGCGGGACCGTGAGGCCCGCGGAGGCCACATCGGCGGGCACATTACCGCCGTCTGTGACGTCATAGACCGCGGCGTCCAGGTAGATATCGGCGTCCCGCACGGCGGCAACCATGATGGCCTTGCCGAGCGTCGCGAAGGGCGCGGCGACGGTGCCTTCGTTGCCGTCGTCGCCGTGCAGAGCAGACACGAAGTAGGCGTCATCCGGATCGCCATCAATGCCATCACAGTTGTTGTCGAGGAACTCTGCGTCGGGCACATCATTGAAGTTGGGGTTGCACTCACAGCCGTTGTTCGCGAGGCCATCCTGGTTCTCGAACGGCGCGATGCACCGGACGATGACGCACGCGCTCTGCTCGCAGCCAGCGACGGCGGTGCGGACGCTCTCGTTGACAATCGCGTCGCAGTTGCGATCGCAGGCGCCACAGTTGAGCGGATCGGCCGTCGTGTCGAAGCCCTCGTCGGTGCGCGTGTCGCAGTCGTTGTCGAGTTGATCGCACACCTCGGGACTCGCCTCGCCCGCTTCAGCATCACAGACGAGCGCCTCGCCCATCGCAGAGCAGACGTAGCGACCGTTGACCCGGCATATGCCGTTGCCGTCGTGGCAGGCGACGCCCAGTTGGTCAAAGCCTTCGTCCAGCGTGCCGTCGCAGTCGTCATCGACATCGTTCGCACACAGCTCTATGCCTGCCTCAACGATGGCAGCATTGCAGCGCGTTGTCTGCGAGTCGACGCAGGCGATCTGCCCACTCTGGAAGCAGCCACCGATGCCGGTCTCGCAGGCCTCACCCAAACCCGGGAAGCCCTCATCAACGGTGCCATCGCAGTTGTTGTCGGCGCCGTCGCAGACCTCGGCGCCTCGTGCGATGGGCGTGAACGCGCACATCGCGACGCCGTCGTCACCACAGATGACCGCGCCCGTGACCTGGCACCCG
>JBNMOZ010000253.1:0-8170 GCA_051276005.1 Bradymonadia bacterium
CGTATCGGGGATGATGAAGCGGCGCCCAAATCGGCGGATCAACCATTGCTTGCGCGCAAGCCCGTCGAGGCTGCCGAAGTCGTCCTTCGACAAGAGCCGCATGGCCTCGCGGCTGAACTTCTTCTCGGCCGACAGGGCGCGCTTTGGCAGCCACACCGCGTAAAGCACCGCGCCGATGATCACCACGGCGACATAGATCGCCAGCAATAATCGATGGTTGCGAAGCGTGTACAACACGGCTGCCGACGCCAACAGGAGCACCCATCGCAGCTGAAACTCGACCTTGGCTTGCTTGGGCGCAACCACGACTACTCCGCCCGCCGACAGCAGCGAAAGCCCACGTCGGGGTTGGCATAGCTGGACGCGCTGAAGCCGCGCACCAGCGTTCGAGTGCCGCACTGCTGATTGATGTCTTGGTGCCGGGTCGCGATGGTCCGCCAACCGGCGCCCTGGTAGGTGCGGGCCCGAGGATCCGAGTCTTCGCGATCCGACGTCCACTCCCAGAGGTTGCCGTTGACGTCGAAGGCCCCCGATGTGCTCTCGCAGTCCTCGAACTCGCCCGTGGGGGCCTCGCGGGGCAGCGACCCATCACCCGACGAATAGGCCTCGCGAACGTTACAGCCGCCCGCGTCGAAGGTCTGGCCATACGCGTAGGCCGTGCCGTCCTCGCCGCCGCAGGCGCGCTCCAACTCTTCGCCCGTGCAAAGCCGCCAGCCGATGGTCTCGCAGGCCGCGTCGGCGTCTTCCCATTTGACCGTGTGCCAGGGGCGGACGCCTCGGACCGAGCAGGGTTCGGAGTCGACCTCAGGGGCGCGAAATTCGGCCCCATCGGTGTTGGCGCAGGGAAACGCCTCGGCGTCGGTCGCGAGCGGATGGCTGGCCTCGTACATGAAGATCTCAGTCGTGCCCACGACGATCGTGGCGGGCGCGTCGCCGCACGCGAAGCTGCCGGGTGCGTCAGGCAGCACCGCCCTTCGAATGATCTCGTCGCAGACGAGGCCCTGCATCAGGCCCCCGTCAGCGAGCACTACGCCCTCGTCCACACCGCCGCCATCTCCGCCGTCATCACAGCCGGCGATCAACGCCGCCAGCACCCACCATCGCCACATGCGGTATCCTCCCAAGATGCATTCGTCGGCACATGGTACGGACGTCAGTGGTCGCGTGCACGGCAATACGCCTCGGCAGCGCCAGACCATCGCGCGGCGGCTGGTGCGGGGCGGACTCGGCGTGCACGGCGGCCGCCCTGCCCACGCCGAGATCGCGCCCGCGCCCTGCGGTTTTGGGCTGCGTATCAATGGCGCACCCGTGCGCCTCAGCGCCGTGATTGACGGGCGGGGGGCGACGACGCTGCAGACACCTGCAGGGCCGGTCCGCACGGTCGAACACCTGCTCGCCGCGCTGTCGATCGCGGGCATCGACGATGCGCGCGTCACGGTGACGGGCGGCGAAGTTCCGATTTTGGACGGATCGGCCCGCGGCTGGATGGCCGAAACGCGCCCGCACGGTGGGCGCGTCGACCCGTATCGCCTGACGCGGCGCATTCGCGTCGACGATGGCGATGGGTGGGCTGAGGTGACGCCCGCCGCCCGATTAACGCTGGATGTGAGCATCGACTTTTCGCAGATCGGGGCCCTACGGGTGCGCGTGACGGATCCGACGACGGTCCTGGATGCGCGGACGTTTGGGTTTCGCGCCGACCTGGCACACCTGCACGCTGCCGGACTCGCGTTGGGTGCCAACCTGTCCAATACCCTGGTCTTTGACGATGGCCCAATGAGCCCGCTGCGCACCGCAGATGAGCCTGCGCGGCACAAAGCGGCTGACCTGATCGGCGACCTCGCGCTGCTGGGGCGCCCGCTTTGCGCCCACGTTCGGGTGCATCGGGGCACCCATCGCCTTCACCACCAGCTGGTCAAGGCGATCCTTGATTCCGATCGCGTAGCCTGACAAAACAAAGCCCAAGTCCCTGATTCGACCGGAGATCCCATGCGCTCACTTCGCTATATCATGCTCGCCATCGGCGCCCTTCTGACCACCGCCTGTGGCGGACAAGCGTTGAGTACCGTGCCTCTCCCGGGCCCTGCCTTGCAGGGCGCCAACCTCAATGGGGCGTGGTACAGCGAAGAGTTCGGCACCATGAAAGTGGTGCAGGACGGCCAGAACATTCGCGGGTCGTATGAAGATCCCCGCGGCCCCGACCACAACGGCACCTTCAAGGGCGTGCTGCAGGGCGACCTGATCAAGCTCGAATGGATCAAGCGCGGCAACCCGATCGCGGCCATCCCGTCATCGCGTGGTCGCGGCTGGCTGCGCGTCCGCTTGCGCGGCGAGCGCCTCGAAGGCAAGTGGGGATACGACGAGTCACGCGACGATGGCGGCAACTGGACGGCAGAGAAGTCGAAATACAACTGATCGTCTGACGCCTGAGGATGACGCGCACGGCCGGCATCCCCGTCGGCCCGCATCCCGGTCGGCCTGGATCCCCGTCGGCTTCATCTCGACCGGCCGCTGTCCCGCCGCCACCTACTCGGGCGCGGAGTCGCCGCAGGCTTCAATGAAGGCCCGCGCCTTGTCCCAAGCCTCGGCCCACTCGGCGTCTGCGTCGGAGTCGGCCACGATGCCCCCACCCGCGCTGTAATACAGGCGATCGCTCGTCAAAATCGCGGTGCGGATCGCGATGTTCAAGTCGCCCCCGCCCCGCGCATCCAGGTAGCCGACGCTGCCGCAATACATGCCCCGCCGCACTGGCTCCAAGGCATCGATGATGCCCATCGCGCTGATCTTTGGTGCGCCCGTGATGCTCCCGCCGGGGAAGGTCGCGCGCAGCAGGCCGTTGAGATCATTCGCATCTCGGCGCACGCCTTCGACCACGCTGACCAGGTGATGCACGGTCGCGTAGCTCTCAACCGCGGCCAGGCTGGTCACCTCAACCGTGCCCGGCGCACAGACGCGCCCCAGGTCGTTGCGCTGCAAGTCGACGATCATCACGTGCTCAGCGGCGTCCTTGGGGCTCGCCTTCAAGTCAGCGATGAGCCCGGCATCGACGCTGGCGTCGGCAGAGCGCGGCCGCGTCCCCTTGATCGGCCGCGTCTCGACCGTCCCTTCAGCGTCCCAGGTCAAGAATCGCTCTGGGCTGATGCTCAGGATCGATGTCGACGCATCCAAGCGCAGGGCGCACGCGAAGGGCACCGGCGATCGGGCATGCAGGCGCTCGAAAACCGGGGCGGGATCGCCCGCTGAGATCGGGGCGCTGAAGCGCAACGCAAAGTTGACCTGATAGACGTCGCCCGCCTTGATGCGCGCCTGGATCTCGGCGATCGCGGCGTTGTATGTCGCCCGGTCCATCTCGGCGCTCGCGGGCCCGATATGCGGCGCGACCGGGGCAGGCGTCGATGCGGTCAACCACCCCAGCAGGCGCGCGCTCGCGGCGGCATCGCGCGCGAAAATTCGACCAGCCTCGGCCGCGCGATCCCAGACGTAGACTGCCGAATATCGGGCGCACCAGAGATCGGGCAGGTGCCCTTCGCGGCGCGCGATGCTCGGCACGTCTTCGATGACGCGTCCCAGGTCATAGCCCAGCGCGCACGCGACGAGCGGTCGCGGCCAGCCATCGTCGGGTTGCTGAGACCGCACGCTCTCGCCCGCTGCGGCCAAAATCGCGAAGGGATCGCCGGGCATGCCGACGCGCCAGGTCCACACCTCTTCGGGGTCGACCGCGACCGCGCTGAAACGCGCGCTCGACCGCATCGGTTCGGGCCCGACGGGACTCTGCGCGTCGAAGAGCGCGGCCCCCACGCCAAGCCCCCGCGCGGCGACGATTCGGGCGGGCGGCCCCAGATTCATCCACGTTGAAATCAATTGCGCTCCGCTGAGTTTGGAACAGTGCAACTCCGCAAAATCAATCAAGAACCGTCCAGGTCGGCAACCTTGACCCGTTCTCGCTGTCGACATATGGTACCCCGACCGAGGAGACCATCAGAATGCCATTGTCAGGCACGTCCATTTTCCAGCGTACGGCCCCCGCGTTGACCCGCTCAATGACTGCGGGGCGCGCCCCCGTGAACGCCCCCGTGAACGCCCTCTGTGGCGTGCTGTGTGGCGTCCTCTGGGCCGCGCTCCTCGCAAGCCTGAGCGCACCCGCCGTGGCGGCCACCCCCGATGAGCGGGCGACCGTGATCGAGGCCATGGCGGCCGAGCTCGCGCGCAACCAAGCAGGCCTCAAGTTCGGCGACCACAAGCCCCCGTACTTCATTGGCTATCGCGTCGTGGCGAGCGACTCGGCCGAGGTGGGCGCCCGCTTTGGCGCCATCGTCGCGAACGAGCGCACCCAAGAGCGCAAAGCCACCGTCGACGTGCGCGTCGGCGACTATGCCTTCGACAGCGTGCCCGATCGTGAAGACGAGGGCATGGAGTTTGGCAGCCTTTCGGGGTTTCGCCCCAGCAGACAAGCCCCGGTCGACAACGATCCGGCGGCGCTGCAAGCGACCCTGTGGCTGCTGACCGATCACGCCTACAAGGACGCGCTGTCGAGCTACCTGCGCAAGCAAGCCAAGAAGGTCACGACCGTCAAAGACACCCACGTCGACAGCTTCTCACGCGCGCCGCCCGTCACCCATCAAGACAAGAGCGCGCCGTTCATCGTCGACCGCGACGCGTGGCGCGGCATCGCCCGGCGGCTGTCTGCACAAATGCGGTCTGCTGAAGGCCTGCTCGACGGCACCGTGCGCGTCGGGGCCGACCACACGCGCACGTTTCTGGTCAACTCCGAAGGCACGCGGCTGATCAAAGAGCACGTGGTTTACTCGATCTCGTTCAACGCGCTGGGCCAGGCCAAGGACGGCATGCTGCTTGAGCAGGGCGAGACGTTCTACGGGCGGCAGGCGAGCGAGTTGCCCACTGAAGAGGCGCTCGCGACGATGATCAGCCACGCGTTGGCCAACATCGACGCGCTCGCTGCCGCGCCCCTGGCCGATCCGTATACTGGGCCCGCGATCCTCGAGCCCGAGGCCACCGGCGTGTTCTTTCACGAGACGATCGGTCACCGCCTCGAAGGCGAGCGCCAGAATGATGACAACGAAGGCCGCACCTTCAAGGGTCAGCTCGGGCAGCGCATCGTGCCGCCCTTCCTGACCATCAGCGACAACCCGCTCATGACCGACTACCAAGGCAAGCCGCTCAACGGGCACTACCGCCATGACGACCAAGGCGTGCCCGCGCAGAACACCCTGCTGGTTGAAAAGGGCGTGCTCAAGACGTTCCTCAAGAGCCGAACGCCGGTCGAAGGCGTCAAGCCGAGCAACGGGCACGGCCGGGCTCAAGGGGTCGCGCGTCCGATGGCGCGCATGGGCAACTTGTTGATTAAGAGCGACAAGCGCGTGTCGCGCGCCCGCCTCAAAGAGATGCTGCTCGACGAGGTTCGCGCCCAGAAGAAGCCTTACGGCCTCATCATCCGCGACATCACTGGCGGCTCGACCAACACCAGCAACTACGGCTATCAGGCCTTCAAGGGCACGCCGCGCATGGTCTATCGTGTCGACGCCAAGACGGGCGCCGAGACGCTGGTGCGTGGCGTCGAGATGGTGGGCACCCCGCTGACCGTCATCAGCAAGATCATCGCCGCCAGCGAAGAGACCGGCGTCTTCAACGGCTATTGTGGCGCAGAGTCGGGCTATGTACCGGTCAGCGCCATCGCCCCGGCCACCTTGTTCCGCGAGATCGAGCTGCAGCGCAGCCAGCGCGACAAAGAGCGCCCGCCCCTTCTCAGCCCGCCCTGGGCGGCGAAGTAGGAGTTTCTTTGGGGTTCGTCTTGAGATTCGCAGGCCAGACCGACGTCGGCTCTGTGAGAGAACACAACGAAGACGCTTGGCGGCATACGGTCGACGGCTCGATGGTGGTCGTCGCGGATGGTATGGGCGGGCATCAGGCCGGCGAAGTCGCCGCCGACATGGCCACGCAGGAGCTCGCCGATCTGTTCGAAGAGCGCGAAGCCCCCAAGCCATGGTGGCGCTTCTGGTCGGCGCCGCCGTCGGGTCAGGCCCGCCTCGTCGATGCCGTCCAACGCGCCAACCGCACCGTCTTCACGACGTCGCTGCGGGATCCGAGCCGGCAAGGTATGGGCACGACGCTTGTCGCGATCTGGCTCGACGGCGACGTTGTACACCACG
Organism: Bradymonadia bacterium; assembly: GCA_051276005.1. Classification (GTDB taxonomy): domain Bacteria; phylum Myxococcota_A; class Bradymonadia; order UBA7976; family UBA1532; genus JBNMOZ01. The sequence goes on from JBNMOZ010000253.1 coordinate 6,168, forward strand.
CGCATGTCGGAGACAGCCGGCTATACCGCCTGCGCGGCGACAGCTTTGAGCAGCTCACCGAAGACCACTCGTTGCTCAATAAGTACCGCCAGGCCGGCCTGGTCAGTGACGCTGACGCCGCACGTTTTCCATACAAGAACGTCATCGTACGCGCGCTTGGGCTCTGGCCCAAGACCCGGATCGACGCCGATACGGCGACGATCGAGGCCGGCGATCGCCTGTTGCTCTGCTCAGATGGGTTGACCGATCTGGTCGACGACACCACAATCTACCGCCAGCTCCGCGCGGCAAAGGCTCCAGCCGATGCGGCTGCTGAGCTCGTGCAAGCCGCCCTCCAAGCCGGCGGGATAGATAACATCACCGCCGTCGTCGTTGACGTCGAATTCGAGGACTCATGATCGCTCGCACTCCCCTCATGCCGCTGCTCGTCGCGCTGCTCGTCAGCGCACCGGCCCTCGCGGCGCCGACAATCGTGGCGCCCCCGCTCAAGCCCGGCGCCGGTGTCCCCGTGGCGATCGGTGCCCAGTTTGACATCTCACTGCGCAAAGCGCTCGCCGCCAAAGCCACGCTGCTGGGCGCGGCTCAAACAAGCGCCGGCCTTCGCGGTGCAGGCGCCTCGTCGACCGACATCTGCGACACCGACGCTTGCGGCGCCAAGCTGGCGGCCAAGACGAAGAGCCGTTTCGTCGTCAGCGCGAAGGTCGCCAGCGCCGACGAGATCTACAACGTATCGCTGAGCATCTTCGACGCGAGCCGCAAAGAGCGACTCGTCGTCAACGGCGTCTGCGAGCTGTGCACGGCCGGTGAGGTCAACGGCACCATCGCGACCGCAGTGGGCCGCCTCGACAAGGCCCTCAGCAAGCCTGAGAAGGCCCCCGAGCCGGTCAAGCCGAAGACCCAGACGCTCGACATCAAGAGCCGCCCCGCGGGCGCGCAGATCTTCGTCGACGGCAAGAAGATGGGCGTCTCGCCCAAGGCCATCGCGCTCGTGCCGGGACAGCACGCGGTCGAGCTGCGTAAGGCGGGGTTCGTGACGGTCCGCAACACGATCATCATCTCTGATCGGCCGACCGCATATGCGCCCCTGCTCAAGGCGGTGCCGCCCGCTGTCGTCGCCGCGCCGGTGACCGCCGCTGCGATCGTCGCCCCGCCCGTCGTCGTGACTCCGATCGTCACGCCCCCGGTTGTGACCGCCCCGGTCGGGCGCCGCGGCATCCAGCCGGCGGGTCACTATAACGGCGCCGCGTGGGGCATGATGGTTGGTGGCGCGGCGCTCGCGGGCGTTGGCACCTGGCTCATCGTGCTCGACGGCGAGGTCACCTGTGATGATGGCCGTGGTCGCGCCACCTGCCCCAACGTCTACAACACCAAGGGCGTCGGCATCGCCGGCCTCGGCATCGGTGCTGCCCTGATTGGCGCCTCTATCGCCGTCTTCGCGGTGGGCCCGACCGACGAGCCCGACGCGCCCGCTGCGGGCTTCGACATGCTGCCCGAGGGCGGCGGCATGGTGCGCTTCGGCGGCCAGTTCTAAGCGACCGTCCATCGCGCTTTCTAGCTGACTCCCGCCTCGAAAGCGACGTCCTACCGCCACGGCGACGTTCCACCTCTAGACCCAACCAAAGATGACCGGGGCCTCTTGGGCGCGAGATCGCGTCGGCGACCGTCTCTACTTCCGTGAAGACAGCCGCTTTTGTTACGGCTCATCGGGCGCAGGCCTGCTTCGATTGCTGGGGTGCGCAGGGTGCAAGGTCACCCCGGCGAACGCCTGGGTTGAATCGCCTGCTTTGTGACCTCGTGGCTTGCGATCCAATGGTGCACACCAGCAACGTCGGCGCCCTGGCGAGCTGATGTCGGTACCCCGCGGCCCTTTGGGCCTACGGTATGCACTTCGGCGGCCGCTTCGCTGGTCATTTCGACGCGCCTGGTGCGGCGACGACCGCGATTCGAGGCTTGGCATGGGCGTTTGGAGGCTGTGGTTTGAGGGCCGTCGCGGCTTAGGGGCC
>JBNMOZ010000254.1:0-8143 GCA_051276005.1 Bradymonadia bacterium
CCGACAGGGGCGCGACCGACAGGGGCGCGACCGACAGGGGCGCGACCGACAGGGGCGCGACCGACAGGGGCGCGACCGACAGGGGCGCGACCGACAGGGGCGCGACCGACAGGGGCGCGACCGACATCGGCTCGGCAGAGTTTGCCTCGACCAGCCTTGCGAGATGCCGCTCGGCGTCGGCCAGCGACAGGCGCGGCAGCGCTCGGACGGTGACGCCCTCGAGCAGCGCTTTCAGTAACAGAGCCGGGTCAGGCATGTGGTTCTCTGTATTCAAGTCGATCACCTGTGCGCATCATAGCGCCTGATGTAGGTACACGCCAGCGGCCTGCGCGAGCCCGGGCCCAGCCGCGGTTAGAGGCGCTAGAAGCGGTAGCCGCCCATGATACGAACGCCGACGAAGGCGTCTTCGGCGGTCTCACCCTCGCGCCCATCGCGGCCCGCGCCCGTGATGGCGCTGTTGAAGCCGGTGTACTCAAAGCCTGCGGTCAGGGTGACCGACGGTGTTACCAGCGACGCCAGGCCCGCGTAGATGCGGAATCCGAAGGTCGAGGCGACCTCGCCCAGCTCTTCGACGGTGTCGCCGAGGGTAACGGCCGGCATCACGGACGCCCGGACGTCCATGGCGAGGTACTGCGTCGACAGGGGCGCATAGGCGCCGATCGTCAGGTCGAAGTACTGGTACAGGACGCCGTTGTACTCGTCGTTCTCCGCCATCTGGAATGACAGCACGCCAAAGCCCAGGCCGCCGTGCACCTCGATGCTGTCAGGGCGCTCGTTGAACCGGTGGCGATATATGGCGCGCAGCAGGAAGTGTGCATGGCTCGTCTCGAGGGCCTGAATCGTCGATCCGGCCTCGGTCTGCACCTCTTGTTCGGTGTTGACGAAGACCTTCTCGAAGCGCAGTTGGAGCCCGAAGCCCTTGGCGAACCCTTGCGACTTGGCGAAGGGGTAATACTCAGCGTCGAGGGCAAAGCCGGGCACGAGCGCCGATTCATACTGAATGCCACCGGGGTTGAACTTGGGCGACCGATCGGTGGCCGTGTAGCGGAAGCTGCGCGACAGGAGCGCGATGCCACCGGCGATCCGGAACATCTTGCCTGCGCCCGGCTGCTCATCTGGGTCGTCGTCGAGCCGACCACCCAGCCGGCTGCCGTCATAGCCTCCGCCGTCGCGCGGGCCGGCCAGATCGGTGAGCGGCATTTCGATGGGCGCGTCTCTTCGGGCCGGGGGCGGGGGACGCACGTTGAGCGCCTCGTACAGGTCTTGCTCGACGGCCTTGGCCGCCTTCTGCCAGACGGACCGCGTCAGTCGGCCACGCGAGACGCGGACATCGTGTTCGCCCAGCAGTCGGCCGTTGCGCCCGGCGTACACTTCGAGCCGCAACACCTTGTCGCGGCGCTTGCTGCGCGAGATCTCCATATAGATGATCGCGTCGACGTCGACCGCCGCGCTGACCTGGATCAGCGCGCTCTCATCGCGGGGCAAGTCGCGGGTGACGCCCATGCGCCGGGCTTCGGACTGAAAAGAGCGCGTGCTCTCGATGCCGATGCCGCCCAGCCGCTTGAGCGCGCCTTGGAAGACGCCGATGCCCCGCACGCTCGACCCCGAGCCGGTGAAGTCGCCGACCGCGACCCGCACGCTGTCGGCGGCGCTGACGGTGCCCGCGATCAGCAGAACGCTCACCCCAAGGATCCATCCGCGCCACTGGCCGCTCTTCGCTCCCCGAACCCGTCCACTCAAACGCATACGTCCTCTCGATTGTCAGTCACTCGAAGCAATCCATTCGAAGCCGGCTCATCATGACTCGGCTCACTCGAAGCTGTCCCATTGCGTATCGCTGGTGCCCTGAACGCCGGCGAGGCGCAGCAGGAAGTCGTCGCGGTTCGAGCAATGCGCCAGCGCCTCGTCACGGGTGATCATGTTTGTGCTCAGCAGCCCCATCAAGGACTGATCGAATGTCTGCATGCCGTAGCTGCGTTGCCCCTGAGCGATGGCCTCGCGCAGCTCGTGGAAGCGTCCCGGATCGACGATCAGCTCCCGGATACGGCCGGTCATGAGCATGATCTCCATCGCTGCGACGCGGCCTTGATTGCTGCTGCGCTTGACCAGACGTTGGCTGAGCACCGCGTGTAGGTTGGTCGCGAGGGACGTGCGGATCTGCGAGTGCTGATGGGGCGGGAAGATGTTGATGATCCGGTCGACGGTCTCGGACGCGTCCACGGTGTGTAGGGTGCTCATGACCAGGTGCCCAGTCTCGGCGGCGGTCAATGCCGTCGCGATGGTCTCCTGATCACGCATCTCACCGACGAAGATCACATCGGGATCTTGGCGCATCGCCGCGCGAAGAGCCCGCGGGAAGTCCGTGGCGTCTTGGCCGATTTCGCGTTGATTGATCACGCTGCGACGGTCGCGGAAGACGTACTCGATCGGGTCTTCGATGGTGACGATATGCGTCGCCCGAGTCGAGTTGATGTGGTTGAGCATTGCTGAGAGCGTGGTGCTCTTGCCCGAACCGGTCGCGCCAGTGACCAGCACCAGCCCGCGTTTGGCGTCCACGATCTTCTCAAGGATGACCGGCAGGTCCAGGTCGGCGATGGTGCGCACTTCACCGGCGATGACGCGCAGCACCATGCCCAGTCGACCGCGTTGGTAGAACGCGTTGCACCGAAACCGACCCATTTGAGGCACGGCGTAGGCGAAGTCAACGTCGCGATCAGACTGCAACGCCTCCCACTGCGCCTCGGTCGTCATGTGCTGAACAAGCGTGCCGATGTCGGCGGGCGCCAGCGGTGCAACGCCGCGTCCGGGCACGAGGCCCCCACGAATCCGAAACAAAGGCGGCAGACCGGCCTTGAGATGGACGTCCGACGCCCCACCTTGGATCGCGATGTTGAGGATCGGGCGAATATCGAGCATGCGGGGGAGGGTAGCACAGGGGCGCGACTCGGCGGATCATCACATTGCTGATGTCCGCTCGGGTGCGGTCAAGGGGCACTGCACTGCGGCAGAGGGGTAATTGCACTGCGTCAAAGGGGTAACTGCACTGCGGCAGAGGGGTAACTGCACTGCGGCAGCGGGGTAACTGCACTGCGGCAGCGGGGTAACTGCACTGCGGCAGAGGGAGCACCGCACAGCGGCACCCATATGAGAGCGTCGACGCCGTCAGTCGTCGGTCTTGGTCTCGGCGGCAGCCTTCTTCTCGACCTCCGCGGGCGCATCGCCAATCCCATGATGCGCCAAAACCAGAATCTCGAGCTCGTCGACGATCTCGGGATGCTCAACGAGGAACGTCTTTACGTTCTCGCGGCCCTGGCCGATGCGATCGCCGTTGTAGCTGTACCAGGCACCGGACTTGGCGACGATTTCGGCGTCGACAGCCAGATCGAGCAGGTCGCCCTCTCGGCTGATGCCCACGCCGTACATGATGTCGAACTCATGAGTGCGAAACGGCGGCGCGAGCTTGTTCTTGACGATCTTGACGCGGGTGCGGTTGCCGACGACGCGGGGGCCGTCCTTGTCGTTGGTCTTGATCGCGCCGATGCGGCGGATGTCGAGACGCTGCGAGGCATAGAACTTGAGCGCGTTGCCACCGCTGGTCGTCTCGGGGCTGCCGAACATGACGCCGATCTTCGAGCGGATCTGGTTGATGAAGAACAGCGACGTCTGGCTGCGGTTGATGCTGCCGGTGAGCTTGCGCAACGCCTGTGACATCAGGCGGGCCTGCAGGCCGACGTGGCTGTCGCCCATCTCGCCTTCGAGCTCAGCCTTGGGCACCAGCGCGGCCACTGAGTCGATCACGATGACGTCGACGGCGCCTGAGCGCACGAGCATGTCGGCGATCTCGAGGGCCTGCTCGCCGGTGTCGGGCTGCGAGATCAACAATTCGTCGGTCTTGACGCCGAGTTGGCGCGCATAGTTGACGTCAAGCGCGTGCTCAGCGTCGATGAAGGCCGCGACGCCGCCTGCCTTCTGGGCCTGAGCCACAGCGTGCAGCGTCAGGGTCGTCTTACCGCTCGACTCGGGGCCGTAGATCTCGATGATGCGCCCGCGGGCGTAGCCCCCGATACCCAGCGCGATGTCGATGCCCGTCGAGCCAGTGCGAATGACCGGCACGTCGCCATGCAATGATTCGCCTTCGCCCAGACGCATGATTGCCCCTTTGCCGAATTGCTTCTCAATGGCGCTCAGGGCGAGCGAGATCGCGCGCTCACGGTTGGCCGCGTCGGCTTGTTGCACGGCGGGACGGCTGGGCTTTTGGGTGCGGCCACGGCTCATGATGACTCCTTGGGTGTTGATTGCGATGGACGGCCCCCAGAGCGGCGTCGGCGACGGCGGCGCTTGGGGCGTGGTGTGTCGGCGTCAGCGTGGTCGCCCGGTGGACTTTGGGCCGGACGCTCGCCGGATGGGGCCTTGGCGGGGCGTTGGCCGGAGGAACCCTTGGCAGGCCGCTGGCCGGAGGGACCCTTGGCAGGCCGCTGGCCGGAGGGACCCTTGGCAGGCCGCTGGCCGGAGGAACCCTTGGCAGGCCGCTGGCCGGAGGGGCCCTTGGCAGGCCGCTGGCCGGAGGGGCCCTTGGCAGGCCGCTGGCCAGATTGGCCGCTGGCGCCCCGATCGCGATCGGGGCGTTCGGGGCGTTCGGGGCGTTCGGAGCGATCGCTGCGCGGGGTTCGCGTCGGTTCGGGCTTGGGTGCCCGGGCCTGGCGCTCACGCAGCGCCACTCGTTCGGCGGCGCGGGCAGTGATCCGGGTCTCAAGTTCGGCGCGAATCTCGGCGTCGCGCTCTTCAGACGGCACGCTCTCGACCGAGACCTGCGGGGCAGGCGACAGATCGCCTCGCCAACGGACCTGCCAGGGCAGCCCCGCAACCTCGGTGGGGACGTGAGTCAGCATACGAATCGTGTTGATCTTGAACGCCAGCGTCGGGGCCGTGATGTTGAGCGCGGGCGCGCCCCGGCCCAACGCGATATGCGGCAGAAACGGGCGCGGGTCGAGGGTGAACCCGTAGGCGTCGAGTTGCTCGTGCAGGGCCGCGCGCAGCTGCATCAGGCGGTCTTGCGGATCATCGATCATCAGCGCGACGATCGCCCCGAGTTGGCGCAGACCACCCGTGCGCAGGGTGAAGGGTTGGTGCCGGTCGACCAAGCGCGAACAGGCGAGCGCTGCGGCCTCTAACGCGGCCGGATCAACCGTGCCCAGATCGTCGAGGGTCAGGTTGAGCCATCGTTGCGGGATGGGCTCGAAACGAGAACTGCCCAATCGGAGCGACGACTGCAGCCGGCCGAGATCGCTGGCCTGCTGCCGCGGGACCATGATCCCGATGAAGCTCTGTGTGTCAGCGCGGTCCATGCGACTCCCCTTGCGCGGTCGATGCGCGCTGTCCTGCCAGGGTCCGCTGTGTAGCGGCCAAGCCCCGACGGATCGGATCGAGCGCGTGGGCGACGGCGAAGGCACGGACGCGGTCGCGGTCGCCCTTGATATGCACGCAGCGCGTGGCGTCGAGGCCCGCGCCGGACCATGCGAACCAGACGGTGCCCACGGGCTTGCTCGGCGTGCCCCCACCTGGGCCGGCAATACCGGTGATGGCGACCGCGACGTCGACGTCTAATGCGGCGCGCGCGCCCTCGGCCATAGCGCGGGCGCAGGCTTCGCTCACGGCGCCATGGGTCTTGAGGATCGACTCGCTGACGCCCAGTTGCCGCATCTTGACGGCGTTGGCGTAGCTGATGATGCCACCCGCAAACGCCACAGAGGCGCCCGGTACATCGGTCAGCGCGGCCCCAACGAGCCCGCCAGTGCAACTCTCGGCGGTGCCGACAGTCAGCCCCGCTTTGCAGGCCGCAGCGATGGTGGCGTGCGCCAACGTTGGGTGCCCGCCGAGATGGTCGGTGGGCAGCGCTGCGCGAATGCGATCGGCCAGCGGATCGATGACCGCGGCGAGCCCACGCAGCTTGATCTCGTTCACCGGGCCGCAGGCGCGCCAGCCCACGTCGACATCAGTCGGCAGATCCAAGGCCTCAATACGCTCGGCCAGGGTCGACTCACCGATGAGGGCAAAGCGGATGATGCGCAACTGATTCGCGTTTGCGGGCGTGGGCAGTTGCGGCGCCACGTGCCGCTCGAAGAGCCAGCGCGCCTCGCGCGGCACACCAGGTAGACAGATGACGTGGCAGGTGCCGATGGTCAATTCGACCGCGGACGCTGTGCCGACCTCATTAACCAGCAGCGCGCCGCCGACGGGGCGCCGGGCCTGGCGCCGGTTGCTCACGGGGATCGCCCGGTCGCCATATCGGGCCTCGATGCGGGCCCAGGCTGCGGCATCGAACTCGAAGTCGACTCCGGCAGCTCGGCAGAGTCCATCAACGGTCAAGTCGTCGTCGGTTGGGCCCAGCCCGCCGGTGACGATGCACAAATCAGCACGCGCCGTGATCGTGCGCAGCGCGTCAGCGATCGCGTCGATGTCGTCGCGGACCGTGAGGCGAGCGCTGACCGAGTGATCGAGGGCGTCGAGGGCACGACCGAGCCACGCGGCGTTGCCGTCGGGCACGGCGCCGTCGAGCAGTTCGTCGCCAATGGTCAATCCCTCTATGCGCACGCATTTCTCCCTGGTGGGCGCCGATTCTGAAGAGCGACGAAGACTTTCACTATGCTGTACAAACGTCAAGTGGTTATTGTCGCCTCACCACCAGCACGACCGGGCGTGACTTTCGGGCGGTCGCGCGTTTAGGATGCGGCGATCATGTGCGCGTGGCGCAGAATAGGATCACTGGTCCGAGACGAGCGGCTTGAGGGAGATGCATGCAGTTTCCGCAGCGATTCGGCAAATACACGCTGCTGAAGCATATCGCCACTGGCGGTATGGCCGATATCTATCTGGCGAACATGAAGAGCGGGCTGGGGTTTGAGAAAGAGGTCGTCATCAAACGACTTCGCCCCGAGCACGCCGCCAACCCCGAGTTGGTGGGCATGTTCCTCGATGAGGCGCGGACCGCCGCGAACCTGACCCACCCGAACATCGCGCAGATCTTTGATCTCGGTGAGTTCGACGGGGACTATTTCATCGCGATGGAGTACGTGCGCGGCGTCGATCTGCTGCGGATCTGCTCGCACGGCATCGAAGCGAACAACTATCTTCCGCTGCATCACGCCGTGCGCATTATGGCGAATGTCTGCGACGCCCTGGCATACGCGCACGACGAATGTACGGCGGGGGGCGTGGCGCTCAAGGTCGTCCACCGCGACGTCTCGCCCACCAATATTCTGATTTCGTACGACGGCGCGTGCAAGCTCATCGACTTTGGCATCGCCAAGGCCAAGACGCAGGCGACGCTCACCAAAGTGGGCCAGATCAAGGGCAAGTTCGGCTACATGGCGCCCGAGCAGTGCCGGGGCGAGCCAGTCGACGCGCGCACCGACATCTTCGCGGTCGGGATCAACCTGTATGAGATCACGCTCGGCCGGCGCCTGTTCAAGGGGGCGAGCGAGGTCGAGACGATCGAGAAGATCGAGGACGCGATCGTCACCCCGCCCATCGAGGTCAACGCGCGGTTCCCCGAGATGCTGTCGCGCATTGTGATGCGGTCTTTGGCCCGCGAGCCCGAGGAGCGCTACCAGGACGCGCGCCAGATGCAGATCGCGCTCGAGGAGTTCTTGGTCAGCGCCGGACTGCGGTCAACCAAGGGCATGATGGGCGCGTACATTCGACGGCTCTTCCGGGCTCAGATCGCCGATGAGAATGCCGTGCTCGGGGCCCTGCGGGTCCAGGCGCGCTCCATGCCGCCCAGCGCTGCGCCGCCGCCGGTAGACGACGACGCCGAGGACGACGTCGATCAGACGGTGCGTGTCGCTTGGTCCACGGCCGCGCCGGCCGCCGAGCCTACAGTGCTCACGTCGTCACCGGCGGTCATGCAGTCGACAGGCGAGCAGTCGACCGGCGAGCAGTCGACCGGCGAGCAGTCGACCGGCGAGCAGTCCGTCGCTCAGGCACGGGCCCATCCGGTGACCCAGCCTGCCGAGCAGGCGATGACCCAGCCTGCCGTGCAGCCGATGACCCAGCCTGCCGTGCAGCCGATGACCCAGCCTGCCGTGCAGCCGATGACCCAGCCTGCCGTGCAGCCGATGACCCAGCCTGCCGTGCAGCCGATGAC
>JBNMOZ010000255.1:0-8128 GCA_051276005.1 Bradymonadia bacterium
CGCGTTGATCCGGCGGCAGGCCGCCAGCGATCGCGACGGCGTCTTCAACCTGCGGCACCAGTCCATCGCCGTCGACGCCCTCGATCGGGCGCTGCTCGCTCAGCTCGACGGCACGCGGGATCGCAAAGCCCTCATTGTGCTGGTAGGCGCCGCGCTCGAACGCGGCGACTTCGAGGTCAAATACAACGACGCACCGGTCACACCGGAGGCTCTCGCCGACGTCGTCGACAGCAAACTCGCCCACCTCGCGCGGGTCGCCTTTCTGACGGCTTGAGCAGGGCGGCGCTGCCGGCGTACCCTCCGGCCCTCGCACAAGTTCAGGAGCCATCATGATTCGTAGTGTCCATGCCTTGCTGGCCTGCCTCGCGCTGACCGTTGTCGCGTGTCAGGAAGACTCGCAGCCGACCGCTGAGCGCGAGGATGACGCCTCGATGCCCGACGCCGCGGTTGTCGACATGGGCGCGCTCGATGGCTCGATCCTCGACGCGACCACCCGCGACATGGCGCCCGATATGGACGTCGGCCCGTGCGCGGTCAACGACGACTGCGAGAGCGGGCTGTGCGAGGACGGGGTGTGCATCCCGACGGAGTGCTCCGCCGATGGCGACTGTCCGCAGCCGATGTTGCAGACCTGCGTCGAGTTCGAGTGTCGCGACCGGTGCTTCCAAGAGCGCTGCCTTCGCGGTGGCGTCTGCATCGACGGCGCATGCTTGCCCGATCAATGCACGGTAGACGACGACTGCGAGGGCGCCGACCTGTGCCGCGAAGGGCTCTGCGTCGAGGCCTCGCCCTGCGCTACGAACGAAGAGTGCGCCCCCGACGGCCGCTGCATCGAAGGCAACTGCGAGCCGCTGACCGTGTGCGCCGGCGACGCAAACTGCGGCGTCGACGAGATCTGCGAAGAGGGCCTGTGCCGCGTCCGCGAAGTCTGCGTCGAGCGCGACGAATGCGGCGCCGGCCAGGACTGCGTGGCCGGGCGATGCGTGCCCTTCGTGTGCCGCGGGCGGGCCGACTGCGAGGACGGTGAAGTGTGCCGTGGCGGTGACTGCGCCGAGCCGATGATCGCCGCGGTCGCCGAAGTCTTCATCCTGACGCGCCCCCGCGCCATGGCCATCGGTGAGCGCCTTCGCTTCAGCGCCGTCGGTGTCGACCTGCGCGGCGATGTGGTCGCCGTGAGCGGCTTTGAGTGGTCGACCGAGGGCCCGGGCATCATTGACGCCGCGGGCGAGTTGACCGCTGGACCCGACCTGGGCGCCGTCGCCGTCACCGCGACCTATGCGGGCGGCGACGCACCAGTCGTCAGCGCACCGGTGACCATCCAAGTGATCGATCTGGCCCCCGCCGAGGGCGGTCGTGTGCGGCTGACCGATGCCGGCACGGGCCTGCCCATCGTCGGCGCGACGGTGCGCATCGGTGAGGCTGACCTCGTCTCGGACGCCGACGGCCAGGCGCTCTTCGAGGCCGACGGCCCCACGACGCTCACCGTCTTCGCCGACGGCTACGAGTACCTGACGCTGGTCGACGCGGCGCCCACCGATCTGCGCCTCACGCTGGCGCCCCGCGTGGTCAACGATCGCATCGCAGGCTTCACCGGCACCCTCGACTTCGACCGGGTCATGCAGCAGGGCGAGGTCGATCTGGGCCTCGCGGGCGCAGCCTTCGCGGGCGGCCTGACGCATATCGGGTTCGCCGCGCTGCTGGGCGACATCTTCAACACCCCGATCAACGCCGGCCCCATCAACATCGACCTGCCGCTGCCGGGTGGACTCACCCTGGCCGCGCAGGTGCCGATCATCGGCCGGCTCGACGCCAAGCCCGACTACTTCGTCACCGGCGGCGCGGGCTTCCAGTTCGGCTGGGCCTTCGCGGGTCGCGTCGACTTCAACACGTTACTGGCGCTGTTTGGCGGCGGTGGCGGGGGCGGCTTCAACGTCGGCGAAGTGCTCGTGCAGCTGCTGCCGTTCTTCGATCGCTTCAACCACGGCCTGCGCGTCGACGAGCTGGTCGCGCTGCCGACCCGCGTTGACGAAGACGACATCGACGGCGACGGCGATCGCGAAGAGTTCGTGCCCGACTACGACCGCTTCACCACCCTCGACATCGAGCCCGATCAGGCGCAGCGCCTGCGCGTTGGCGTCGACGTGCCCGCCCCCGACTTGCCCGGTGAAGGCAGCCCCGTGGCGCTCATCTTCGCCGGCACCGAGGTCGACGGCGTTGGCTTCATCCCGCTGGGCATCTCGGCCACCGGCGAAGGCGGCCTCGTGCCCATGCGCCAGGCCGCGCCCTACGGCGGCCTCGAAGTGGGCGAGCCGGTCATCCTGAGCCTCGCGGCGCGCTTCGGTGGCGGCAACTTCCTGCCCGGCGAGCTGTCAGCCCGCATGGTCCGCTTCGAGGCGAACCTGCCCGGCGAAGTCGCGCTGCCGGCGTTCCTCGCGCCCCCAGACAGCCCCACCTGGGAGCCCGCCCTGCGCCGCATCGAGGCCGGCGTCGTCGACGGCGCCGACGTGCACCGCGTGGTCTTCGACGGCCCGCTCGGCCGCTGGAACATCTACTTCGCGGGCGTGCCTGAGTTCACCGTCCCGTTCCCGCCCGACGGCGCACCCGACCTGTCAGCCGGCGGCACAGTGCGCGTGGAAGGTCTTGATCTGACAATTGATTTCGACGCCCTCGTCGGCCCCGGCGCGGGTGAGCTGCCCGACATCGATCAGCGCACCGGCGGCTTCAGCCGCGCCCTCGCCGAATAGCCACCGCGCTGCTGACCGGCCGCGCCCCAAACGGGGCCGGCGCTGTCAGCGCCTTTGAAAGACGCTAATCGCGAATCTTGAGCCAGCCGCGCTTATAGAAGAAGAACAGCAAGCCGCCCGCGATCAGCGCGAGCACGCACAGCAGGGCAGGGTAGCCGAACTTCCAGCCCAGCTCTGGCATGTTGAACGGCGAGTTTCGCTCGAAGTTCATCCCGTACAAGCCCACCAGGAAGCTCAGCGGCATGAAGATGGTCGCGAAGAGCGTGAGCACCTTCATGATCTCGTTGAGCCGTTGACCCGACACCGCCAGGTGCACCTCGAACAGCGTCATCGCCCCGTCGCGCAGCGTCTCAACCAGATCGGCGAGGCGCAGCGCGTGGTCGTAGCAATCTCTGAAGTAGGGGATCGTCTCAGCGTCGATGCTGGGCACGTCCTGGCGTAGCAGCTGGGCCAGGGCGTCGCGTGTGGGCCACAGCGCCATGCGCAGCTGGCGCAAGCGGCGACGCAGGGCGTGCAGCGCAGACAACGCGTCGTCCTCGTCGCGGTGAATGCCGTCCTCGATGGTGTCGAGCTGATCGCTCAGCGACTCCATCAGCGGGAAGTACTGATCGACGATGGCGTCGACGAGGGCGTAGGCCAGATAGTCTGACCCCTTGTGGCGAAGCCGCCCGCGGCCGGTCTCGAGGCGGGTGCACACGGGCACGAACCAATTGCCTGGCACGCTGCGAAACGACAGGACGAAGCCAGGCCCGAAGTAGAGCGCGATCTGCTCGCGCTCGCCGCTGTCTGGGTTCGTGGGCGTCAGGACGATGAAGACCTTGTCATCCTGAATCTCGACCTTCGGCCGCTGGTTGGCGTTGACCACATCTTCGAGCGCCAAGGGGTGCATCCCGAACTCGGTGGCGATGCGGCGCAACGTGTCGAGATCTTTATGCCCGACGACGTCGAGCCAGCGCACACCGCCGGTGCCCCTGACGAGGGCCTCTTCAAGCGGGACTGGTCCCTGGGTGCAGCTTTGAGCGTCGAAGATGCAGAGATTGAGCGCGGTCGGGTGGGCGTCGGCGCTGATGTGGAGATGGTGGGGCGAGGCTCCGATCTTTACCGGTGCCCAGCGGCGCTTTCTTTTGGGTCGACCTGACTTGGCGGGCCGAGGGCGCGCCTTGCGGGGCGACTTCATGGCCACGCTTCGCTCCGCCCGTCGCCAAACGGCTGCTCGCGGGTCATGCGCGCTTCGTTCGCCGAGACATGCGTCACCTCATAGGTGAGGTTGAGGTTCATCTCGGGTTCGGGCAGGCCGAGCACCACGCGCGTCTCGGCGCAGCTGGTCTTGCCGCGACGCAACGCGCCCAGCTGGCAGGGGACCGACAGGTTATCGCGCAAGAAGCGCTTGGTGTAGTCGTGGTACTCGGGGTCGCAGGTGGCCTTGAGGATGAGGTGGTAGGACAGCTGGCCGCCGCTGGTCTGCACAATCCGATAGCGGGCACGCAGCACGCCGTCCGCGCCGATCCAGTCGCCATCTTCGACCTCCATCAGCGCGCATTGCCCGACGAGTTCGGAATAGTCGCAGCGCCCACGAACTTGCACCGGCCCACACGAGATCAGGCCGGCGGCGAGCGCGAGCAGCGCAAGCCCCTGCGCGTTACTGGCCCATCCCCGCGTCTGCATCTTCGATTCCTGCATCAAGTGCTCCCTCAGGTTCCCCGGCGTCGGCCGCCGGCTCGACCCCGGCGTCGGCCGCCGGCTCGATCCCGGCGTCGGCCGCCGGCTCGACCCCAGCGTCGGCCGCCGGCTCGGGCTCGGGCTCGGGCTCGGGCGAAGCGGACAGGCATTCGGATGCTGCCTCACACGCCTCCGCGTCGACGTAGCACGTCCGCTGTTCGGCGTCATCCTCGGCGGTGCACTCGGCGACACACATGGCAGTGAACACCATCCGCTCCATCTCGGCGACCTCGGTGCAGTCGGCGCGGCGCGCGCAGAACAGCTCGCACGAGGGTGCCTGGACAGGCTCCTCGTTGAGGCAGGCGTCGATGGCGGGCTCGTCGCATCCCATCAGCTCAGAGATGCAGGCCAGCCCTTGGGCGGATTCACCGGCGCGGCAGGCTTCGGCGCATGCGAGGGGCGTCTGGCACTCGTCGGCGGCGTCGGGCAGGCAGAAGCCGCAGGCGTCGAGCTGGCTGCAGCCGCGGCCGCAGGCGTCGTCGCCGGGATCGGGCTCGGCGTCCAAGCAGGTCGCGATGGCCTCTTCGTCGCAGGCGTCGAGCTCGGCGATGCAGGCCAGGCCAGCGGCGTCGGCGCCTTCGCGGCAGGCCTCAGCGCAGGCGACGGGCGTCTGGCACTCCTCGTTCTCATCGGGCAGGCACAAGTCGCAGGTGTCGAGGCGGGCGCAGCCGAGGCCACAGTCGTCGTCGCCCGGGCTCGGCTCGCCGCTCAGGCAGTCGGCGACCCCATCGGGATCGCAGGCGGCGAGGTCGGCGATGCACTGGGCACGAGCGGCGTCCAACTCATCGGAAGCGCCGCGGCAGGTCGCGACGCATTGCTCGGCATCGAGGCACGGTTGGTCGTCTGGGGCGAGGCACAGCTCGCAGTCATCCAGGGCGAGGCAGCCCAGGGCGCAGGCGTCTTCGGGCGCGGGGCGATCTCCTTCGAAGCACGTGGCGATGGCGCCGCCGTCGCAGCTGTTGAGGTTGGCGACGCACGCGAAGCCTTCGGACTCTTCGCTCTCGCAGGCCGTGACGCAGCTCGGGGTCGACAGGCAGTTGCCGTTGGTGTCGTTGACGCACGCCTCGCAGGCTTCGAGGATGCCGCAGGCCGCGTGGCAGTCGGTCACGGCCGAGCCGTCGAGGCAGCCTTCAACGTCGGCCGCGGCGCAGAAGCCGCCACATTGACTCAGGGGGCCCGAGCAGCCACTGGTGCCGGTCAGGCAGGCGAACCGATCGTGGCTGCCCTGCTCTTCGCAGACTTCGATGCATTGCACCTGACCGTAGCAGTTGCCGTCGGGGTCGCTGTCGCAGCTACCGCATTCTTCGAGCGCGGTGCAGGCCTCGTAGCACAGGCCCTCGACGGGCAGGTCGACCCCCGCGTCGAAGAAGTCGTCGCCGCCGTCACAGGCGACCAGGGTCAGGCTGGTTAGACCCAGCAAAAGGAGTCGGATGGTGTGGTGTGCGGTTGTCATGTCATCTCCCCATGAACGATTCGAAAAGTGAACAGCGGCGGGACGCGGCTCGCCACCGATTGTTCGAATTGCGTCGCTGTTCGAATTGCGTCGCTGTTCGAATTCGGTGGCAGCTTGGATTCGCGGTGTTCGATTCGAGCCAGGGTAGGACAGGACGCCCGTCGTGGGAAACATACCCGGACAGGTCAGCGCGCGGCGCCGGTCTCAGTGGGTGGCAAACTTGGTGGGTGGGAAGCGCAGGGCGGCCTCGCGCAGGCGCTCGGCGAGATCGCTCGGCGCGCCTTCAGGCAGCAAGTCGTAGGTGCCGTCGGGCATGAAGATCACGTACACCGGCAGGCCGTCGCGGCCCAGGTCGTTGACGACCTTCCAGATCGGCTTCTTGTCTTGCGTCAGGTCGGCCTTGGCGGCCA
Organism: Bradymonadia bacterium; assembly: GCA_051276005.1. GTDB lineage: Bacteria > Myxococcota_A > Bradymonadia > UBA7976 > UBA1532 > JBNMOZ01. Next base: position 6,327 of record JBNMOZ010000255.1, read on the forward strand.
GCACGCCGGTCTCGGCGAACGCCTTGCGCACGTCGTGCACGTTGATGTGCGTCTTCTCGAACAGCTTGCAGTTGACGCACCAGTCGGCGGTGAAGTCGACGAAGACCGGCTGGTTGCGCGCCAGGGCCTTCGCGCGCAGCGCCAGGGTGAAGGGCGTCCACTGCATGGTGTCGGGCACCTCGCCATCGGCGATCTGCGGCAGCTCATCGGAGTCGACGACGACGACTGGAGGCTCGGTGCTCCAGAGCCAGGCGCCGAACGCGATGGTCGCGGCCGCCATCATGCCTTGGCGCAGGCGCACGGCCGGTCGCTGGCTGTGGCTCATGCGGTCGATGGCCCACATGCACAGGGTGATGGCGAAGACGATCCACAAGAAGTCGAGCGCGGCCTCGTCGCTGACCAGCTTGCTGAAGGTGCCGTACAGCCATAGCGCGGTGCCGATGAACGTGAAGCCCACCAGGATCTTGAAGGTCTCCATCCACTGACCGGGCTTGGGCAGTAGGCGGTTGAGCGCGGGGATGAAGCAGATGGCGAGCACGGGCAGGGCGAGGCCAAAGCCGAGCAGCCAGAAGATGATCAACGTCTCGTACCAGGCGTTCGACAGCGCCAGCGCGGCGCCCATCGCGCTGCCCAAGATAGGGGCCGAGCAGGGCGTGCTCACCAGGGTGATCAGCAGCCCGTCGCGAAACGACGCCATTGGGCCGCTGCCCGCCGCGCCGCCGCCGCCAAACGAGATGTTGACGTGGAACAGGCCCGCAGAGTTGAGGCCGAAGAAGTACACCGCGAGGATGAGCCCGGCGACGAACGCCGGGTTGCTCATCTGCTGGCCCTGGTTGACCTTGACGCCTTGGGTGCCCAGCAAGATGACCGCGACCGCGAAGGCCGAGACGGCCGCGACGGTGCCGGCCAGGTAGGCGAGCCCTTCGATGCGCCGGGCGCGGGGTGCCAAGTCGCGATGCTCGATGAGCCCGTTGATCTTGAAGAACAAGACCGGCAGCACGCACGGCATCACGTTGAGGATGAGCCCGCCGAGCACCGCCGAGCCGAGAATCACCGGATCCATGTCTGTCCTTTACGCTCTCGAGGAGCAGGGGTCGGCTCAGCCACCGCGCGCGGCCTTCAAGATGGTGCTGGGGTCGAACCCTGAGAAGATGCGGCCGCCGATGTCGAACACCGGCACGCCGTTGGCCGATACGCCTGCCTGCTTCGCTTTGTTACGCAGCTCGCGGGCGGCCGCGGTGTCCTTCTCGATGTCCTTCTCGACGAAGGAGATGCCCTCGCGGGTCATGAAACTGCGAGCCTTCTTGCAGACGCCGCACCACGCAGCCGAGTACATCGTCACGGTCGGTTGGGCGATCTTCTTCTCGGCGGCGGTCGCGGCCAGCACGCTCTCTAACTCGGCCCGGGGCACAAACCGGCCGGCATAGGTACCGTTGGCGCCCGAGTCGCTGAGGTCAAAGACCTGCACCTGGGCGTTCGCGCGCCGCTCGGCGGGCGACTTGGACAGATCGACCACCTGGACGGCCGCGCGCGCCGCAGCGGGGATCTCTTCGATGGTCGTCGCCGACGCGAACCCGCCCTCGGCATCGCGATAGCGGAACAGCAGGTGCTCCGCCGGACCGCTCACGACCGATAACTTCGCGGGCCCTGGTTTGGCCCGGGTTTTGGGCGCGGGCTTCTCGGCCTGACAGCCCGCCAGGCCCATCAAGCCCACCAGACCCAAAGAAATGCACAGCAACAGTCGCGTCATGACGGCAGTCTACGCGAGCGCGGCGCCGCGCGCATCCGCTCGCCGTCGGCAT
>JBNMOZ010000256.1:0-8112 GCA_051276005.1 Bradymonadia bacterium
GACTTTGACGATCGCTACGGGGTCACCTGTTCGAGGATGTCGGAGATATCCGACGGCGGCGGCACCGGCGGCTCGAACCCAAGCAAACCGATCAGCAGGAGCTCGTCGACGTGGTCGAGCAGGTGGAAGGTCATCTGCTCCTTGACCTCTTCGGGCACCTCGATCAGGTCCTTGCCGTTGGCCTTGGGCAGCGCGACGGTGCGGATGCCGGCGCGGAATGCCGCCAGCAGCTTGTCCTTAATGCCGCCGACCGGCAGCACATTGCCCCGCAGCGTCACCTCGCCCGTCATCGCCAGATCGGCCCGAATCGGGTGGCCCGAGAGCAGGCTCGCCAGCGCCAAAGTGACGGTGACACCCGCGGACGGGCCGTCCTTGGGCACCGCGCCTGCCGGGAAGTGGATGTGGATGTCGAAGGCGTCGAGGGCGTCGAGATCGACCCCCAGGTAGTCGGCTCGCGCGCGAGTGAAGCTGAAGGCGGCCTGCACCGACTCCTTCATCACCTCGCCGAGCTTGCCGGTGATGATGAGCTTGCCCTTGCCCTTCATCTTGATCGCTTCGATGACCAGCAGCTCGCCGCCCGCCGCCGTCCACGCCAAGCCATTGGCCGCGCCGATGACCTCGGTGTTGATGCCTTCATCGTGCAAGTAGCGCTCGGGCCCGAGGTACTTGGGCACGGTCTCGTCGCTGATCGTCAGGGCGGTCTCAGGCGCGCCGTTTTCGACCCGCTCTCGCGCCACCTTACGGGCGATCTTGGCGATCTCGCGTTGCAGGTTGCGCACGCCGGCTTCGCGGGTCCACGAGTGGATCACGCTGCGCACGGCGTCGTCGGTGAACGTAGGCGGCTGATCGTCGAGACCGTGCTCACTGATCACGCGGGGCAGCAGGTGCCGACGGCTGATCTCGAGCTTCTCGTTCTCGGTGTAGCCCTCGATCGTGATGACCTCGAGGCGGTCGAGCAGCGGCCCGGGGATGTCGTGCAGGAAGTTCGCCGTGCAGATGAAGAGCACCTGCGACAGGTCGAACGGGATGTTGAAGTAGTGATCGGTGAACGTGTTGTTCTGCTCGGGGTCGAGCACCTCAAGCAGCGCCGCCGCCGGATCGCCGCGATGATCACTGCCGATCTTGTCGATCTCGTCGAGCATCAGCAGCGGGTTCATGCACCCGGCGCGTGACAGACCGTTGAGGATCTTGCCGGGCAACGCGCCAACGTAGGTGCGGCGGTGACCGCGAATCTCGGCCTCATCGCGCACACCACCCACCGAGATGCGGAAGAAGTTGCGCCCGATCGCCTCGGCGATCGACTTGCCCAGGCTGGTCTTGCCGACGCCAGGCGGGCCCGAGAAGCACAGGATCGCGCCCTTGTGCTTGGGGTTGAGCTTGCGCACGGCCAGCGACTCGAGGATGCGCTCCTTGACCTTCTGCAGGCCGAAGTGCCCCTCGTCGAGGATGCCGCGCACCTTCTTGAGGTCGATGTCTTCGTCGGTCGTCACGCCCCAGGGCAGCGCGAAGAACCGATCGAGGAACGTCTTGATGACCTGATATTCGCTTGAGCTGGGCTGGATGTGGCGCAGGCGCTCGATCTCGCGGGCTGCTTCGCGAGAGATCGAGTCGTCGAGGCCGAGCTCTTGCAGCTTCTCGGTGTAGACGTCGGCGTCTTTCTGGCTCAGGTCGTCTTCGCCCAGCTGCTTCTTGATCGTGCGGATCTGCTGGCGCAGATAGTACTCGCGCCGCGACTCTTCGATGTCGCCCTTGGCCTTCTTCTCGACCTCTTGGGCGACCTTGACGCGATCCATCTCGCCGTTGAGCAGCTCGATCGCCGCGTCGACGCGCGCATCGACCGACACGGCGTTGACCACCTTGATGCGCTCGGCGTAATCGACGTCGAGGCTGGCGGCGAGCAGGTCGGCGAAGCGCCCCGGCTCGTCGACGTTCATCTTGAGGATCTGCAGCAGCTCTTTGGAGTAGTCGCGGTCGGCCGCGACCAGCCGCTCATACAGGTTCAGCGCGCGCTGGACGTGCACGTTGACCTTGAAGGGATCGGCCGTGTCGTCGATGAGCGGCTCGACCGCTGCGGTGTGATACGGCTTGGTGCCGATGATCTCGGCGATCGAGACGCGCCGCAAACCCTGAACGGTCACCCGCAGGCAGTTGCCCGGCAGCTTTAACCGGTCGAGCACGCGGCCCACGATGGCCACCTCGCACAGGTTCTCATTCGTGATGGGGCCGCCGGTGCCCGGCACCCGGAAGGCGAGCGCGATTTCGGCATCATTGTCGCCGTGCTCCTGCAGCAGGCGCACGTTGTCTTCGGCTCCCACCTGCACCGTGCTCACCCGCGACGGGAAAACAACGGTCGATTGCAGAGGCAGGAGAGGCATTACGCGGCGTTGCCCGTCGCTCATTCTGGGCTCCGATCGGTCTGAGTGGCTCTCAAGGTGGCGTTCAACTGGGTGTTCATCGGCGCAGCCTACCACAGCCCCCGCGAGGCGAACCGGGCCTGCCCGAAGAGGACGTCAGTTATGCCCAAGATGTCAGTTATGCATCCGAGGTTCTGGCGCTGGATCTGCAATGATCGACGCTTCATGGTCGGCCAGCTGTGCCAGGCGGGCGCGCACCTCTTCGGTGGGCGCGATGGTCTCGGCGAGATCGATGTACAGCATATGGTGCCGCGCCTCGCTCGTGAGCAGGCCGTTGTACATGTCTTTGAGCGGTCCAGCATCGAGGGCGGCGGCGAGCAGCTGCATGCGCTCACAGCTGCGGGCCTCGATCAGCGCGCAACAAAGCAACGTGTCGATCAACCGAGTCAGCGGCGATCCCTGCCGCACGGCTTCGAGCAGCCGCCCGGGATACGGACTCGGCCGAAGCCGCTTCAGTTCGCCGCCCCGCGCTCGGATATGCCCGAGCACCATCTCAAAGTGCCGCATCTCTTCACGCGCCAACTCTGAGAGTGGCACGAGCATTTGCGGTCGATCGGTGTTGCGAAAGATGAGCGTCAGCGCCGTCGAGGCAGCCTTCTTCTCGAGATGCGCGTGGTCGATGAGGATCGTATCGATCTCGGCAACAGCGCGGACGCCCCATTCGGGCGATGTCTTGGAATGTAGATGAAGCACACCGTTTTCTAGCGATTCGTCGCGCGTCGGGCAAGTTGTTCGGGCAGGTCCGGGTCTGTTAATGAACCTGCATCACCAAAACAGCGTGCGGGGGAACATTCGAATGGGGATTCGGCGACTTGATAGCGCCCTTCTGGGCCACAGACTACTCGGCATGGGCCTGCTGGGCCTCTCGCTCACGGCCTTCGGCTGTGACGATGGGGACGATCCGAGCGGCGCTGGCGGCGAAGGCGGCGAAGGCGGCGCCGTGGTCGACATGGGCGGCGGCGCAGGCGGCGTAGGCGGCGCCGCCGACATGGGCGGCGGCGAAGGCGGCGCGATGGCCGACATGGGCGGCGGCGAAGGCGGCGCCGGCGGCATGATGCTCGTCGAGGAGCCGATCGATGATCGCTGCCCCGACGCCCAGGCGGGCACCTACCTGCTCGTCGTCTACCCCGACCGCGTCGACGCCTATCGCCAGAACCAGTTTGAGGCCGCGTTCTTCTGCGAGTTCCTCGACCTGGACGGCAACGGCATCACCAGGGGGACCGGCGTCGTGCAAGCGTCCGATGGCTCGTTTTTGGCGGTCAGCCCCGAGGACGATCGCGGCACGATTTATCGATTCTCGCAGAACGGCGAGTTCGACGAGCGGGTCGACGTCAACGTCAACCTGGCGGGCATCAAGGGCATCTGGAACACCTTCGCCGACGACTTCATCGTGTGGAGCGCGGCGAACCAGAACTTCTATCGCCTCAACCAGGACGCCCGCTTCACCGGTCCGTGGACGCCGCCGCAATGGCAGGGCTCACGCATCGAAGGCGTCACCGACGTGACCTTCCTCGACACCGACGCGGTGGTCATGACCTTCAATGACCGCCCCGCGCGCCTGTTCATGTTCCCCGACTCCCCGCAGTTCCCCGAGCGCACAGGTGTGGGCGCGGGCAACGCGGTGCAGGCCGTCGCCACGGCCGAGGGCGTCAAGCTGCTCATGTCGGCTCAGGTCGGCGCCGGCGGCGGCTTCGGCATCACGCTCTTTGAGTCGATCGGTGTCGGTCGTGAGCCGGCCATCGTCGTCGAGCGCAACCTCATCGCGCCCAGCGAGATCGTGGACGGCATCGATATTTTGGTGCTCGACGAGGGCTTCATGATCCTCGACAGCGCGCTGGGCGGCTCGCCGAAGATCAGCACGTTTGACGCCGACGGCATGCTGCGCGGCGAGGTGTTGATTCAGCGCCCGGGCAACCCGATCGGGCTGGTCCGGGCGTCGCTGTTCCCCGACTTCTAGTCTGTTTCACACCCGCGCAGACGCGGTGGGGCTACTCGGCGCGGGCGCTGCGGGTCATCAGCATTTTGAGCATGGCCTCTGCCGGCAGGCGGCCCGCGAACAGGGCTGCGACAGCCTGCGTCATCGGGGCCCGCAGCTTGTGGCTCTCAGCCCGCGCGGCCATGCGACGCGCCAGATCAGACAAGTCTGAGAACGTGTCCGGCGATTCGCCCTTGGCCATCGCGATGCCGGCGGCCATCGAGTCCCCTGCCCCGCTCAAGGTCGACTCGGCCAGCACGCCCAACCCAGCCAGCCCGAAGGCCGTACCGGCGAGCCCGCCAAAGCCCGTGACCAGGCGATCCATCTCTGCCAGCGCGCGGGTCAGCGCCGTCGCCTCGGTGCTGGCGCCCACGTCGAGGCCACGCGCCACGCCCATGCCCACCCCGAGGATCGCCGAGAACGCGGCGGCCAACTCAACCCCTGGCGCGTCGGCGTTGGTGTAGACCCGCAGCGCATCGGCCGCGAAGACCGTCTGTAGCTCGTTGGCCCAGGCCGGGAAGGCGCTGCCGATGACCAAAGCGCTCGCGTCGTTCTTGGAGACCGACTTCGGCGTCGCCGACCCGGCCAACACCGCGATCTGGCGCACGGCGGTGTAGGCCCGCACAGCCTCGCTGGGCCGACGGTGCAGGTCTTGTGTCAGCCCGCGCGCGCAGGTCAGGATGCGGTGATTGCCTTGAAGATAGGGCGCCATCTCGCGCAGGCGGGCGTCGATCCCATTGATGTCTTCGGCGAGCACGACGCGTTCAGCGCCCGCGAGCGCGGCGCCCAGATCGGCGCTGGCGGTGATGCCCTTCGGCCGCTTCTTGCGGGTCACCTTGGCGCAGATCAGCGTGACCTGCTGATCGGCCCCCGCCAATCGACGCGCCAACGCGTCGCCCCAAGGCCCATCCGACGTGACGACCCACGCGCTCATGACAGCTCCTCGCGCAGCGTCTCGGACCACGCCGAGAGCCGATTGCCATAGAAGAACAGCAGCTTGGGATCGCAGACCTTCACGCCGTCCCCCACCCGCTGCACCGCGGCCTTGCGGTGATACATGCTGAAGGTCTCGACGGCCTCGGTGACCAACGAGTCGATCGGCGCCGAGCGCACGGTGTCGTCGAGGCGCACCTGATCGTTCTTCTCCATGTTGACGAGGCGGGCGCGCACACGCTCCGTCGTCGCGCACAGGTCGGCCCAGTCATGCGGCTGATCGCTCGTGGTGCGCAGCAACGTGAACAGGTCGAGGCCCGGTCCACCGCGCTGGCGCTCCCGCTCGAACAGCACCCAGCCCATCAACTGCGTGGGCAGGATGACCGTCTCGCGCAGGAAGGCATCGGCGACCGCTCGGCCAAGTTGGCGCGTGTACTGCGCGTCGCGCGCCGGGTCGGCTACGGCCTGCCCGTCGCGTTGCAGGTACTTGACCGGATCGATGACCGTGCCGTCCGGACCCCGACTGGTGCCGTCGGGGGCGACCCGATTGCCGAACACATCCAAAGGCTGCCCGTAGCGGATGATCATCGAGGTGTTCATGCCCATCAGCTTGACGGCGAACTGGCTCACGCGACCAAACCGCGAGAACTCGTCGTCGTCGATGATGTAGCGCGCCTGCCCTTCGGCCTTGAGGTGGTCGTCGATGAGCGACTCGGCCTCGAGCACCAGCGGATAGTTGATGGTCACCGGCACGATATAGATCGGCCGCGTGTCGCCGCGCCGTACCCGCTCGCTGAACGCCGCGAGCGCGCTGCCCATCAAGCCCAACTTGAGCTTCTGCTCGATCTCGCCGCTGCGCCCGCGGGTGCCGCCGGGGAAGAACAGGCTGTGATAGCCCCGCTCGATCAGCACCTGGCTGTAGGTCTTCAGCGTGGCCTTGTAGAGCCGATGCCGCAGGCGGCGGTCGACCCGGTATGCGCCCAGGTTGCGCATGAAGTAGCCGACGATCTTGTTGCTGAAGAGGTTCTTGCCCGCGCCATACGTCACCGGCGGCAGGCCCGCATGGGTCAGCGACCAGCCGAGGACGATGCTGTCGAGGTTGCTCGAATGCGTCGGCACCACCACCAGCGTGCCCTTGTCGGCCAAGCTGCGCAGCGTGTCCAACTCGCCCTCGACGCGGATGCGCGCCGACAAATCCTTGAACGCCGAGAGCCCCTGGGTCAGGTCGGTGGTGTTGAACAGCGCGCTGAGCCCGACGGGCAAGACGTTGGTCGCGAACCGATACACCCGCCGATCGAAGTGCCCAATGACATCGCGGACGTACCACTCGGTGCGGCGATGCACTTCTTCGCGCAGATCGGCCTCGGATGCGGTGCCGATGCGCCGCGCCAGCGACCGCCAGTCGTCGAGCCGGCTGGCTTGGCGACTCCCGGCCTTCTCCAGGCGTGAGATCTCATGGAAGGCGGCGTCGTTCAACGTCAGCTGCAACGCCCGCTTGGGGTCGTCGGCCGACTCGCCGAGCTGCTCAACGACGCGCTCGACGACCTCTTTGGCGATGTCGTCGCGGTGGCGATTGAAATGAAAAAGCGGCGTGGTCACGCGGGACTCCTCCAGCTAGAGGATTGGGGCGGCGGTTGCCGGACAGTACCGCAGTCAGGCCCGCGGCGGGAGGGTCACCAACAGCTCATTGACGACGCCGCGGCTGCTGGCCTTGCTGTTTATCGGTCGCCGCACCTGAACGGTGTCGGCTGTGGGATACAGCTCGCGGGTCAGCGGGGTGTCGCTGTTGCTGAGGACCGCGCAGGCGACGGTGTGATCGTGCAGGTCATAGAACGTCTGCGCGAGGCGTCGCTGATCCGACTCGTCGAAGGCCTGACCATCGTACCGATTGAAGTTCGACGTGCGGCTGACCGGATCATATGGCGGGTCGAGATACACCACCGCGTTCGGCGGCAGGTCGGACAGCGCGCCGTCGAAGTCGGCACACACGATCTCGACGTTCTGCAGCGCCTCGGCGCACAGGCGCAGGTTGTCGAGGTTGATCCGCGCGTTCTTGTACTTGCCGAACGGCACGTTGAAGCCGCCCTTGCTGTTGAGCCGGTACAGCCCGTTGTAGCAGTAGCGATTCAGCCACAGCGTGCGTGCCGCCTTCTTGGCGGGCAGGTTGGGGCGCGAGGCGCGGACTTCGTAGAAGACCTCCGAGACCGGCTCCCAGTCGTGGGTGTGCTCGATGACCGCCTCGACGTTGGTGCGGATTTGATTCCACAGATGCACCAGCTCGGGGTTGCGGTCGGCCAGGCGGGTCGTGCCTTGCAGCCGTCCGGATCGCTGGAGCCCGAAGAACACCGCGCCGCCGCCGACGAAGGGCTCAACGTACGCGTCGATTTGCGCTGGCATTCGCTGCTCGATGGCCGCGAAGAGTGCGCGTTTACCACCGGCCCACTTGAGGAATGGGCGCGGCATGGGGTGCTTGGGCGGCATGGCGCGGGACGCTACCGGGGGTCGATCGGGGGTGCAAGGGTGTTGGGGGCTGACTGTCGTCATAGTACGGTCGCTTCGAAAGGGCATGCACATGTATCAACTCCTCACGATCGCGATCCTTCTGATGGGCTCGCCGGCTCAGGCCGCTCTCCCGCTCGAAGCCGCGCTTGATCAGGTGAAGCCCGAGGCCGGCGCAGAGAAAGACGTGGCGCTCATCGTCGCCATTGAGGACTACGACAAGGCGCCAGACATCCCCGGCGCGCGGGCCAATGCGCGGCTTTGGCGGCAATGGTTCCATGCCCGGGGCAC
>JBNMOZ010000257.1:0-8111 GCA_051276005.1 Bradymonadia bacterium
TCGCCCTGTCGAGACCCGCGCGGTCGTTGGTGTCGGTCGGATCGCCTATCTCCACACCGTCAGTGAACAACACTAACGCGCCGTTCAAGTCGTTGGATCCATTGGCTCGCTGGATGTTCGGCAGCAGAATGCTGCTGAGCGTATCCGCCAGCGTTCGCGCCAGCGGTGTCGTACCGCTTGAGCCCGACTCCAAATCGGAGAGCGCGTTGAAGATGATATCGCGGTTGCGCGTGGGCACCGCCGGGCCGTCGCCGTTTTGGCCAGCGTCGATAATGGGCAGTTGGCCTTGGAACGACACGAGCGAGAGGGAGATCGACTCAGGCAACTGGCCCACCAGCGTGCGGAAGAACGCGATGCGCTCGTCACGAATGTCGGTGGCCACGCTGATGTCGACGCCGCCATTGACCAGGTCCTCGCCGATGAGGCTGCCGGAGTGATCGAGGGCGAACACGACAAGCCGCTCATCGTCCTTGCGATCGGCGCCGCCGGTGAAGTCGAAGCGCACGGCGTCAGACACTAAACCAACGCCATTGCTGAGGCCCGAGGCGACGCCGAATGCAGATCCCTGAGCGCCCTGAAATTCAGCGTCCAGTGGTTCCCATTGAAAGCTCGACGCGTTCAGCAGCTCGCCAGCCGAGGGGCCCCCGAGCTGTACTGAGTCGCCGGGGAGGATGCCCTCACCACCCGGACCTGAGAAGACAACCGATACGTCAATCTGGCTCAGAGAATCGTCGACCTTGCAGGCGCCAGTCACCGCGACACCCGTAAAGGGCGGCTGGCGTCCGCATCGTGCGCCCTCGCAAAACAGGCCGTCCTGGCAGTCCGAGGTGCCCTGGCAGGAGAGCCCCTCTTGGTAGGGATACTCTCGGCAGGCTGCGTCGTTGCATAAGAGTCCCTCACCGCAAAACGCGTCCTGCGAGCACAGGCAGGCCGCCCCACCCGAGTAGAGCGTCTGGCAGGCAGGCGGGGTGAGGGCTGTGTTGCAGCGCGTGCCGCTCTCGCAGTCGGTGTCGTTGATGCACGGTGGCGTGTCGTCTGCGCAGGCTTGAGCAGGCTCTACGGGTGGTGTTGGTGGCATGGGAGACGCCGATGGCACTGACGGCACGCCGACAATCTGCTGCCCTGAGTTGGTGTCGCCATCGTCACATGCGAACGCCAGAATCAAGCCGAATAGGATGATGGATAAACGCACTTTGTCCTCCTGTGTCGAGGGCGAACCCTATGCAATGCGCCGGTGGAAGTCACTTGCTGATCGGGTCACGGGCCGCAGCCGCTACTTGGTGCGCGCCAACTCGGCGTCGATGATCGCGGTGAAGTCTGATATCGGGCGCGCGCCGCTCAGCGGGATGCCATTGATGAAGAACGCCGGAGTGCCGGTCACGCCTGCGCGCGCGCCGGCCTTCTGGTCGGCCTGCACCGCAGCGGCCTGAGCCGGATCGGCCATGCACGCCGCGAACGTCTTCTCATCGAGCTTCAGCTCAGTCGCCAGCGTCCGGTACGTGTCGTCGCTGAGCGCGCCGGCGGCGAACAGGCCGTCGTGCATCTGCCAGTACTTGCCTTGGGCGTTGGCGCAGCGCGCGGCGATGGCGGCCGGCACGGCGTTGCTGTGAAAGCCCAGCGGGAAGTCGCGGAAGACCAGCCGAACCTTGCCGGGATACTTCGCCATGACGGCCGTGACGACCTCACCGGCGCGGGCGCAATAGCCGCATTCGAAGTCGGCGAACTCGACGATCGTGATCGGCGCCTTGGCGGGCCCCCTTGTCGGACCTGTCGCCGCGACCGGCATGCGAAACGGCGCCAGCGTCTCCTTGACCTTCGCGGCGGCGCGCAGGCCCGTCACGAAGGTGTCGTACGCAGCTTCTTTGGCCTGCTGGTGCAGGAAGTCTTTGATTTGCGGCCCAATTTGCTCGAACGGTCGGCCTTCAAAGCGGGCCTGGTTCTCAGCGAAGAACGCCTTGACGACCTCATCGTTGGGCGCAGCGACGGTCTTGAAGTGATCGTTCATGAGCGCCTGGCCGTCTTTAAGCTTCTGGCGGGTCGCCTCGGCCTCGATCAGTCGCTCGTCGAGCAGGTTCTTGAGCCCCGCGCTGCGCAGCTCATGCATCTTCTTGGCGTGCTCGATGCGGGCGGCGCAGAGCGCGTCGGTCAAGCGCGCATCAAGATCAGACACGGTGATCTTCTCGGCGCCGATTGTGGCGACCACGCTCGTGGCGGGCATGTCGCTCGCGGCCTCGCACTGCGGCACCGGAGGCGCGGCGTGGGCGGCGGTTGCGATGACGGTCACCGCAGCGATCATGGCTGCTGCGGTCGCGGTGGCGCGGGCCAGGGCATTGACGGAGAGCTTCATGGTGAGTCCTTCAAGGTCAGCGCGGGACGGTACGCAGGCCGGCGCGCAAAGTCTACCGAGGGCGGGCGCATGCGGGTCGAAAGCCTTGCTGGCATGCCTGGATGCGCAACGCCTCGCCGCGCGCTGGATCGCGCGGCACGCCGTCGCCCCGCATATGCATCATGCCCAGGTTGGCGCAGGCCGCCGCGAGGCCGCCCTGGCAGGCCGCGTCGAGCGCGGGCGCTGCGCGGTCGAAGGCCCCGGCGCGCAGATCGGTCATCGCCAACACGCCCAGGCCCGCGCAGGCCGCGGCGTCCTTGAGCGCACAGCCGCGCGTGGCTGCACCGCGTCGCTCTTGTGGTGTTCGCGCCAGCCGCGCGGTCTGCACGCACGCAGCGCCCATGCCCGCGGCGCACCCGCGAGCATACATCGAGACCGCGTCGCCCGCGGTGCCTTCGAGCTGCGCGCCGGCGTTGAGGCATGCCTCGGGCACCCCCACCACGACGCAGTCATGGCGATAGCGATCGACCAGCTCGGCGCACGCCGCAGATGACGGATCGGCCGGATCGCAGGCGGCCTCCCAGAACGCGAGGTCGCGGCCCGGGTGATCGACCAGATACGGGCGAACCCAGAAGAATACGCCCACCCAGACAACCAGATGAAGCCGGGGGTTCATCAGCAGCTTCGGATAGATGCGAGAGAGCCTTGGCGTCAGCCAGTCGGCCAGCCGATCGATCCAACGCACCGAGAGGTTGAGCACGGGCAAGAAGAGCAGCTTGTCGAAGTAGCTGACGTGCAGCCCCGGATCGCCGGGGGTCGGCGGCCGCTCGATCGACCGCAGCAGGCCGTAGATCAAGAAGACCGAGCCCGCGTAGAGCACGCCGAACATGACCTTGCCCAGCCCACGCCGCGGGGTGCTCGCCGGATCGGTCGCCAGCAGCGTCAGGCCCAGCCAGACCGCGATGGGTACGGTCGTGTCGACGAATCGATACAGGCCCGTCATCCAGAAGAAGATCGCGCCGAGCGCCATGAACGTGACGGTGGCCGAGAGCGTGACGAGCACCGACGGCACGAAGCTGAGCACGATCAGCCCCATCAAGAAGATGCTGCCGTAGGCGTACGGGCCCCGCCCGAGCGCGGTTGAGATCTCGGCGGCCCAGCTCAAATGCGCGGTCTGGGAGACGATCATCGCCAGCCCCGCGATGGCGAGCACGATGGCCGACGGGTTGAAGATGTGCGCCCGCTTCAAGGTGCCGTCTGGGCCCGCGCGGTTCCACTTGATGAACTCTTTGCTCAGGTAGGCGGCGGCCACCATGACGAGCTGCCACACGAAGACGTCGTCGCGAAACCACAAGAAGAGGTTGGTGCTGCCGATGATCGGCACCGCCGAGAAGCCCAGCCGAAACTGGCGGCCGCGCGTCCATGAGATGCAGGCCTCGAAGAGCATCAGGAACAGGACTTGCGCAGCGATGAGCGGGAGCTGGGCGGCGACCTGGGGCCAATAGAACGCCCAATATACGTAGACGCCGCCCTGCACCGATCCTTGGACGTAATGTGGCGTGCGCAGCCACAGCTGGACGCCGAGGCTCTTGCCCGAGAGGCGCAACAGACCGACCCAGGTAGCGAGCACGCAGATCGCGCCGCCGAAGGCCCATTGCAGGCCGCCAGAGCCTTGGACCCGCGGGAGCAGGAACGTCGCGCCCAGCCCGCCCAACAGCAGGAGCGCGATCAGGGCGCCCGAGATCGGGCGGTCAGAGACCGGCGCAGGGGACAAGTCGATGGTCGATGAAGATGCCACTTAGATGATCAATGGCCGCCGCGGCTGCCCATGCGTGAGGGTCGCTCGCCGACCCAGCGGTCGCGCACCTTGGCCAGCGCCGCAATCCGCCGCTCCGCGAGGCGGTTGGCCGCGGCGAGCGTGGTCAGGTCTTCCTTGCGGGCGATGTCGAACACGTTGGTGATGATGTCGTAAATGTTGCGCACCTTCTGGGTCGCGCGCTCGGTGTTGTAGCCGTCCAGCTCATGGGCGACGTTGATCAAGCCGCCGGCGTTGACCACATAATCGGGCGCGTAGAGGATCCCGCGATCCCAGAGCGCGGCGGTGTGCTTGTCTTCGTCGGCCAGCTGGTTGTTGGCCGGCCCGCAGACGATGCCGCATTTGAGCCGCGGGATGGTCACGTCGTTGACGACCGCGCCCAGCGCGCAGGGCGCAAAGACGTCGCAGTCGACGTCGTAGATCGCGTCGAGCCCGACCGCCTCAACCCCGGTGAAGTCGTTGACTACCCGCTTGACGGCCTCGACGTCGATGTCGGTGACGAAGACCCGCGCGCCGGCCTCGGTCAGGTTCTTGACCAGGTGGTAGCCGACGTGGCCGACGCCTTGAACGGCCACCGTGCGGCCATCGAGGGACTCATTGCCGGTGGTCCATTTCAGCGAGGCCTTGATGCTCTCGAAGACACCCAGCGCGGTGAATGGGCTCGGATCGCCAGAGCCGCCCAGCGCGCGGCTGATGCCGACGACCGAGTCGGTCTCCATGCGGACCCACTCCATGTCTTGCACGCTGGTGCCGACGTCCTCGGCGGTGATGTAGCGCCCCGCGAGGCTCTGCACGAACCGGCCATAGGCGCGAAACAGCACCTCGTTCTTGTGGGTCTTCGAGTTGCCGATGATGACGGCCTTGCCGCCGCCCAGGTTGAGGCCGGCAGCGGCCGCCTTGTAGGTCATGCCGCGCGAGAGCCGCAGCACGTCCTCGAGCGCCTCAGCCTCGGTCTTGTAATGCCACATGCGGCAGCCGCCCAGCGCGGGCCCCAGCGTGGTGTCGTGGATGCCGATGATGGCCCGCAGCCCGGTGACCTCGTCGAAGCAGAACGTCACCTGCTCGTGCAGCTTCTCAGCCATCTGACGAAAGACCGAGACATCATCGCTGGGCTCGACGGGCTTGAACATTATGCGCTCCTTGGCATGAAATTCGGGCTGGCATGTCTCTTAGTATGGCGACGGGCGACGCGCAATGGCCGTCCTATGTGAGACTACGGACTGCTATAAAAGAAGAGTGAAGTCAGTGCCTTGCGGTCCGGTTTCGAAGCTGACGCGACCATGCCGTGTGCGGGCGATGGCGTCGACAAGCGCCAGCCCCAGACCCGTGCCGCCGTTGTCGCGCTCGGTGGTGAAGAAGCGGTCAAAGACGCGGCCCTGGTTGCGGAGGCTGATGCCGGGGCCCTGGTCACAGACGACGACGACGAGTCGGCCCTTATCGCCATGCGCGCGCACGGCGATGGGTTTGCCGGCGCCGTGGCGCACCGCGTTGTCGATGAGGTTGCCGACGGCGGTCACGAAGTGCTCGGGCGCCATCGATATCGTCGCGGGCGCGCTGGGATCGACGGCGAGGTTGACCTGGGCGTCGTGGCGGGCGGCGAGGGCCTGCAGCGCGTGGGCGACGTCGAGCGTCTGCGCCTCGGGCGGGGCGTGTTCGATGCGCGCCAGGTGCAGAAGGCGGGTGACCAGGCGCTGCATGCGATCGGCGTCGGCGTCGATGTTCGCCAGGAAGCGCTCGCGCTGGGCGGGGTCCATGTCGACCCAGTCTTCGCGCAGCAGCTCGACGGCGCCGCGCACGCCGGTCAGCGGGGTCTTGAGCTCGTGACTGACGTTCGCGGCGAACTCGGCCACATAGGCGGCCCGCGCGCGCAGCTTCTCGGTCATGATGTCGAGCGCTGCGCTGAGCTGGAACACCTCCGACGGCACCCGCCCAGCGGGGAGAGGGCGTCGCGGCGCGCCTTGGGCGATCGACTCCGCCGCCTGAGTGATCGCGCGGACCGGTCGGGTGATCGTGCGCCGCAGAAACAAGCTGATCGCGAGCGTCAACCCCAAGCACCCCAGCAGCCCCCACAGCAGCATATAGCGATAGCGCCACAGCGACTTGGGCGCGTCGAGCGGGGTGCGCGACATGCGCACGACCCCAACCACGCGGCCGTCGGCGAAGAGTGGAGTCGCGATAAAGACCCGCAGCTGGTTGCCGCGGCTGATCGCGGTCAACGCCGGGCGGGGACCGTCGCTCTCGCGATCCCGCGCGACCGCGTGATAGCGGCCCGCGAGCGCGGCCCGCACTTCGGGCAGGTCGCCATGGCACTCGCCCAAGCGGTCGGCCGTGCTCGCCACCACGCAGCCCGTCTCATCGAGCACCCGAGCGCCGCTCAAGTTGACGCGTTTGGCGCGGTCGAGCATCGGCTTGATCGCGCGACCGGCGACCCAGGCGGGGCCGTCTCGCGCGGCGTCGGTGGTGGGTCGAACGCCGGCGGCGGGGGCCAGGGCTGCGTGCAGATCGATGACGGGTTGGATGGGGAAGAACTTCGCGTGGGGGGTCGTCGGGGGCTCGATGGCGCCTGGATGCGAGCGGCCTTGCGCCTCGAGCAGCGCCGATCGCCAAGCCTCGCCGATCAGCACCGATTCGGCGATCAGGCGCCGCTCGGTCTGGTGCACCAGATGCTGGTCATAGATGCGGAGCATCAGGATCGCCATCACCGGCACGAGCAGCACGAAGACGTTCACGCTGAGAATCAGGCGACCGATGCTCAGCCCCGATCGGGGCCCCGCGCCGGGTTGCGTCGGCCCGGGCGCCGGGGCCTCAGGCGTCCTCATGCGGGGTCGGTCCGCAAGCGATAGCCCAGGCCATACACCGTCTCGACGGGATCGCCGTCCACCTCGGCGAACTTGGCCCGGATGCGCCGAATATGGCTGTCGACGGTGCGATCGGTGATGTGGTGGCCCACACCCCAGACCCGAGCGACCAGATCGTCGCGGGTGTAGACCCGGCCGGGGCGACTCAGCAACATCTGCAGCAGGCTGAACTCGGTGACGGTGAGCACGATCTCGGTGCCGTCCCAAAAGCAGCGATGCCGCTCTGGATCGATGCGCAATGACCCGTGTTCGAGCATCGTCGACGCGGCCGTCGGCTCGGGCCGTTGCATCGACGCGCGTCGCAGCATCGCCTTGACGCGGGCCACCAGCTCACGCGGGCTAAACGGCTTGGTCACGTAGTCGTCGCCGCCGATCTCGAGGCCCAGGACCCGATCGAATTCATCATCGCGGCTCGACAAGAAGAGGATGGGCACCGCCCGCTGGGGCCCGACCTGCGCGCGGATCTTTCGGCAGACCTCGAGGCCGTCCTCCTCGGGCATGATGATGTCGAGCACGACCGCGTCGATGGACTGCTCGGCCACCGCGCGCAGGGCGGCTCGACCGTCGGCCGCCTCGACCACGTCGTGCCCGGCGCGGGTCAGCGCGAACCGCACGACCTCTCGGATGTTCTTGTCGTCGTCGACGATGAGTACGCGGGCCATGTGCTGCTCCAGGGGACAAGCCAGGGGGGCGAGGGTCGAGCCTACCAGCGAAAAATGACGATCCTGTGCGGCCCGTGAGGCAGACCGTCGATGCAGCGGCCGATCCGCTCGATGGTCTCGCGATCGGGCACATCTTCCTGGGGCATGATCGTGCCTCGACCGCCGACGCTCGCCTGGCGGCCGAGCAGCTTGGCGTACAGGTCGCTGCGGGCGCGATCGCCCGGCTCGATGATGCTCAAGGTTGGCGCCTGTAGGGCTGCACGACCGAAGGTCTGGGTGTGGTCATCGAGGGTGAGACCCCCCAGCCGACGATGGAGGGGCGGCGACGAGGAGCGAATCAACCGCGTCGTTGGGCGTGCACGCGGCGGCGATGAGCCTGAAGACCGGGGCCCTCAGGGCCGATGCCCGGCGTCATCGTCCGGCGCCTTTTGACCCGTCAACACGCGCCA
>JBNMOZ010000258.1:0-8092 GCA_051276005.1 Bradymonadia bacterium
GACGCCCTGCAGTAGCCCTGTCCACCAACGCCTCTTCGCCATCCGCGTCGATGCCGTCGCAGAGCTCGACCGAGCCCCCCAGACGGGTGCACTCGGTCTCGCAGATGGGGTCACCGTCGTCGCCCACGCCCCCTTGATCGGCGGCTGCGGCGTCTGCGCGGGCCTCCGGCCGGCCCGCTCGCTTCGAGGCGGACTTAGTCTTGCATCGCCGCGTCGGTGACGTCCAACCCGCGGTCAATGATCTCGAAGGCCTGCAGCAGCTCGTCCTTGGTGATGCACAGCGGCGGGTTGCACATGAAGCTGCCCCAGCGCACGAAGGTGAACAGCCCATTCGCGCGGAAGAACGCGCCCAGATCCTTCATCGATTGCGAGGTGCCGTTGTAGGGCGCCGCGCGATCGCCGGCGGTGTTCTTCTGCACGTCGATCATGCCGAACAGGCCAATACAGCGGAAGCTGCGCACCGACGGGTGCTTCTCTTTGAGGCGCGTCATCTCGGATCGCATCACCGACTCAAGCCGGGCCGCGTTGCCGATCAGATCCTCTTCGAACAGCACCTCGATGTTGGCCTCGGCCGCCGCCAGACCGATGCAGTGGCTGTTGTAGGTCAGCCCGCTCCAGAACATGTTCTCGCGGAAGTGGGCGGCGATCTTGTCGCGCACGATCATGCAGCCCAGCGGCACATACGCGCTGGTGATGCCCTTCGCCGTCGTGACGATGTCGGGGATGATGTCGCCGTGCTCGAAGGCCATCAGCTTGCCGGTGCGGCCCCAGCCCGACATGACCTCGTCGGTCACCAGCAAGATGCCGTACTTATCGAGCAGCGCCCGCAGCGCCTTGAGGTAGCCGACGGGCGGCGGCAGGATGCCGTTGGTGCCCACGACGCTCTCGATGAACATGGCCGCGATCTGGTCGGGGCCCTCGTACATGATCACCTCTTCGAGGTAGCGCATGTTGTTGGCCACGATCTCGGCGTCGTTCTCGCCAAACGAGTAGTCGTAGGGCCACGGGCCCATCACCTTGACGAAGCCCGGCGCGCCCGGCTCGTTCGCCCAGCGGCGCGGATCACCCGTCAGCTGCATGCAGGCGTTGGTGGCGCCATGGTAGCTGCGATAACGGCTGAGGATCTTGAACCGCCCGGTGTACAGCCGCGCGGCCTTGATGGCGTTCTCGTTCGCCTCGGCCCCACTGAGCGTATAGAAGACCGTGTTGAGGTCGCCGGGCATGATCTCGGCGATCTTCTTGCTGACCCGCGCCCGTACCGGCGTCGCGGCGCCCGGATACACATAGGCCAGCTTGTCGAGCTGCGCCGTGATCGCGGCCTTAATCTTGGGGTGGTTATGCCCGACGTTGACGCACATGAGCTGCGCGTTGAAGTCGATCCACTTCTGCCCTTCAGGCCCGTACATCCAAATGCCGTCGGTATGCACGACGGGCAGCGGGTCGACGTCGTTGCCCTTCGCCCAGCTCCACATCGAGTGGGCCTTGCAGGTGTCGATCATCTCCTGTTGAGACATCTCCGCGGGGGGCGCGACGGCGGCGACGGGATCGGTCTGTTCGTTCTGGTCAGTCATGTCGGCGTATCCAGTTCAGGTCGGTATGCCGCCGGCCTCGCGTCTGACACCAGGGCATGTCGCGGCATAGTCCGCGAATCGGCCGTGCGGGCCAAGTCGAAATCGTCATCAGCGTCGCGAAGCCTTACAGCGCAAGGGCACCGCGTTGATCAGCTCATCCAGTTTTGGTCGCTCTGCAAGGCCCACTTGGTGGTGACCTTGCGCGCCCGCGTCCAGAAGCGGAACCCGTCCATGCCGGTCAGGTCGCCATGGCCAAACTTCGAGTCGTTCCAGCCGCCGAAGGCGAAGGGCTCGCGCGGCACCGGCACGCCGATGTTGACCGCCACCATGCCGGCCTCGAAGCGGCGCACGCAGTAGTTGGCGACCGCGCCGCTCGTCGTGTAGATGCTCGCCGCGTTGCCGTAGGCGTTGGCGTTCTCGATCGCGAGGGCCTGGTCGAGCGTGTCGACGCGAATGATCGACAGCACCGGGCCGAAGATCTCTTCGCAGCCGGCGGGCATGCTGGCGTCAACGCCGTCGAGGATCGTCGGCCCGACCCAGTAGCCGGCGCCATCGGCCGAGGCGCCGCGCCCGTCGACCAGCACCTTGACGCCCGACTCTTCGGCGGCGTCGATGTAGCCGTTGATGCGCGCCACGCTGCCCGCGTTGATGATCGCGCCCAACGACTCGCCCGGCACGAAGGTGCTCGCCGCGGCCACGATGGCCTCGATGATGTGATCGCAGTCGCCCACGGCCACCAAGACCGACGCCGCCATGCAGCGCTGCCCCGCACAGCCAAAGGCCGACGCGACGACGTTCTTCGCCGTCAGCTGCACGTCAGCGTCGGGCACCATGACCAGGTGGTTCTTCGCCCCGCCCAGGCAGAGCATGCGCCGGCCGTGCGTCGCGCCTCGGGCATACAGCAGCTTCGCCACCTTGGTGCTGCCAACGAACGCGAACGCGTCCACGTCAGGGTGTTCGACCAGCGCTTCAACCGCCGGCTTGCTGCCATGCACCAGGTTGAGCACGCCGTCGGGCAGCCCCGCCTCTTGCAGCAGCTTCGCGACGTAGGCCATGCCGTACGGCGTCTGCTCGGAGGGCTTCATGATGAAGGCGTTGCCGGCCACCAGGGCCTGGGGCAGCATCCACATGGGCACCATGACGGGGAAGTTGAACGGCACCACGCCCACGCACACGCCCACCGGCTCGTAGTCGACCCGGCAGTTGACGCCCCGCGACACGTCGATCTGACCGCCCGCGCTCATATTGGGCAGCGAGCAGCCATATTCGAGGCACTCGATGCCCTTCATGACCTCGGCGTGGGCCTCGCCAAACGTCTTGCCGTTCTCATGGGCGACGATCCAGCTCAGCGGCTCAAGATCGCGCTCCATGAGCACCTTGAGGCGGTACAGGATCTGGGCGCGGTCTTTGTACGGCGTGTCGCGCCAGGCTGGGAAGGCGGCGCGCGCGGCGGCGACGGCGGCCTCGACGTCCGAGGCATCTGACTCGGCCACGTGGCCCAGCACCTTACCGTGCCGCGGGTTCTCTACGGGTCGCGTCGCCTTAGTTGCGGCGGCTTTGCCGTTGATCCAGTTGGGCAGGGTTGAGGCCTCGACGAAGTCGGTGCCGGTCGCGGGGAAGGTAAACATCGGGTGCCTCATGAGCGGGTTGCGAGGCCAACGACTATGGGGATGCGTGGGGATGGCGGCCAGTCAAAAGCGGCACCCCCCGCCCGATCAGAACGGCGGCGGCGGCGCGACGAGTAACGATCGCACCAACCCAAAGTGCGCGCCCGCCGCCACCAGCACGAACAGGTGCCAGATCTCGTGGAACCCGAACACCTCGGGCCAGGGATCCGGCCGCTTGAGCGCATATACGATGGCGCCCATGGTGTACGCGACGCCGCCGACCAGCAGCCAGGTCAGCTGCGCGTCATCAAGCTGCGGCAGCATGTAAGGCGCGAAGGGCACGACGGCCCAGCCCAGCGCCACATACAGCGACGCGTTGACCCAGCGGGGCGCGTTAAAGACGGTCAGCTTGAAGATGATGCCCGCCAAGGCCAAACCGCTGACCACGGACAGCGCCACGACGCGCGATGTGCCGTCCATCGCATGGGTCACGATGGGCACATAGGTGCCCGCGATGAACAGATAGATCGCCGAATGATCCAGGCGCCGCAGCACGCGGTTGCCCCGCGGCCCCAAGTCGAAGAAGTGGTAGGCGCTCGACGCGAGAAAGATCGCGACAAGGCTCGCGCCGTAGACGGCGAGCGAGGCGGTCGCCGACACTGTCTGGCTGCGCTCCACCAGATATACCAGCCCGATGATGCCGGCGATGAAGCCCGCAATATGGGTCCAGGCGCTGACGGGGTCCTTACCCGCCAGGCGCGACAGCAGGGTCTTGCTCAGGGGTTCGCTCATGGGTTCGCTCAGGGGTTCGCTCAGGGGTTCGCTCATGGGTTTGATCATGGACGCAGAGTATAGGCTGGCGCCCGCCAACGGGGTCACCGTTGGGTACTCGCTTCGTGTCAGGCAGGTCTGCGTTCGGTCCTGACTCGGGCGGTCCGGTCCTGACTCGGGCGATCCAACGCGGTCAGGGCAGGCAGTCGCCCGCAGGCGCGCCCTGCACGCTCGGCGCGATCGCGTCGGCGTCGGCGCTCGACTCGAAGCTGAACGCCGCTCGGCAGAGGCGGGCGGTGTAGTCGAACCCGCAGCCTCGAAGGACGCGTCCGTTCGCGCTCCAGTCTGCCCCCAATGGGTCGGTGCCGCCCGCCAATGTCTCGTCATAGGCGTCTTGGGTCCACTCCCCGACGTTGCCCAGCATATCGGCGAGGTGCCAACGGTTTGGGCTCTTCTTTCGTACCGGGTGAGTCTCGTTCTTGGCGTTTGCGTCGTACCAAGCAATCTCATCGAGCTCGCCGTACCGCGCCGCTTTGGTCTCGGCCCGCGCAGCGTACTCCCACTCGGCTTCGGTGGGCAGGCGATAGCCGGTGCAGTCCAAGCCACGAAACGTCACCGCGCTGCACTTGTAGTCACCATCGCAGACGCGCATCTCACCGGCGTCGCAGCCCCCGTTCAACTCCCCCGTTCAACTCCCCCGTTCAACTCCCCCGTTCAACTCCCGAGCCCGTAGCAGGCGTCGAGGCCTTCACTCTCCGAAAGTCGATTCAGGTAGGTCAGCGCTTCGTACCAGTTGACGCGCTCGACGGGCCGGTCATCTCCCTTGAGGTAGGACGGGTTGCCGCCCATCAACGCCGCCCATTGGGCCTGGGTCACCTCGCTGCGCCCCAAAGCGAAGCCGCAGGTGATCTCGACTTGGGCCTCGTCATCCTCTCGATCCGATTCACCTGCCGGCGATCCCATCGTGAACTTCCCCGCCGGCAAGACGATCATCTCGGGTCCATACGGACCCTTCTGGGTGATGGTGTCGTCGACTTCGGTCTGCGCGGCATACACCGCCCGCGCGCCGCCGACGCAGAGCACCGCGCCGACCAGCGCGACCAGCTACGCGGGCATGCTTGCGTCATTCATCTGTAGCCCTGCTCGAGAGGTTCTGAGGCCGGGCGCTGTCGCCCGACCTCAACGGGTGGTCTTTGGCCAGCAGGCTGGCGCAGGCTTGGAGGGCAGGGTCAATCCTGTGGCGCAGGGGCGACATCCGTGAACATCGCCCATCGGGCCGATTGATTGCGCTCGCAGGACGCAGACCGAGGGTGTTGTTCCGCCTGGACAGCTCGTTGTGATTGCGGTTGGCCGCTCGGCAGTTGCGGGCGGTGTTGTTGAACCCGCAGCCTCGATTGACGCGTCTTTGCCTCCTCGCCTTCACATCGCCCTCCGGTTGAAGAATACCCTGCGCAATTGCCGGGTGTTGGCATGCTGCGCCCAGCCCTCCAGGCCAGCAACGACGCGAATTGCATCGACGGTCGCCATGCGCCCGGCGTCAACCGCGCGGCATGCGTGGCGCATCTTGGCCCGCCATCGCCGCAGGTTGCCGGGCGACATGCGGATCAAGTTTGGCCAGATGCGAACGCCCAAGAACGCGACGCCATCGCGCACCGGGCCCAGCCGGGTCGCGTCCGGGCGCAGCACCAGGCCCAGCTTCGACCGCAGGCTGGCCTCGATGGCGGCGTGCCACGCCCACAGGTCGGCCTTGTCGTGGGCAAGGAGCACCATGTCGTCCATGTAGCGCACGTACCCGCGCACCTGGAGGTCATGTTTGGTGATCCGGTCGAGCACCGCCAGATACGCGTTGGCGAAGTACTGGCTGGTCAGGTTGCCCACGGGCAGCCCATGGCCAGGCAACGCGCCCGGCGGGCCGTTCGCGACGATGTGGCCAACCAGACTTTGGATGCGCGCGTCCTCGACTTGGGCGTTCAACAGGCAGCGCAGCCGCGCATGCTCGATCGACGCGAAGAAGCTGCGCACGTCCAAGCGCTGAACGCGCTGCGTTCACAATTGAGTTGGACCCATTTTCGAGAGCTGATCGCCATCGACGATCCGCTCAAGCGCAGCTTCTATGTGCAGATGTGTAGGCTTGAGCGCTGGAGCACAACCACTTTCAAAACCAAACTCAACGGCCTGCTGTCCGAGCGAACGGCCATCGCGAAGCGGCCTGAAGTCGTTGCCCGTCAGGCGCTTGCCGACCTGGACGGCCAAGGGATGTCGCCCGATCTCGTCTTTCGGGATCCGTATCTGTCGGACTTCCTGGGTCGGTCCGCGTCGCCCCCCATCTGACGAGCCTGCACGCCCGCGAGCTGCTCGAGCGACAACTCACCAAGAGCATCGAGCTCGCCAAAGCGCGTCTGATCTGACCAGGCGTCGTGCATGGGCGGGGCGATGGCTCAGGCCATGGCGCGTCTACGGGACCTACAATTTGACGGCCCACTGAGGTTGCGAACGCGGATCGCCCGTGATCTTATCGGGCCATCATCCTGTGTGCTCTGCGCGCCTGCCTCGAACGAGCCCACGTGGGTACGTCGCAGATCGCGGACACCCGGCCGCGAGCGACGCCATGACCGATACGCCCGATCCCTTCCTCGTCGACTACGACCAGCTCGCGGCGATGGCGTCGACGCCCGTCATTCAGCGCGGGCTGGGCTACTTCAAAGAGGATCGCGTCGTCGATCTGTCATGGCATGCCGATCGCACCCGCGTCTGGGGCGCCGTCGATGGGACCGCGAATACGCCGTATCAGGTGACGATCGAGTGGGACGAAGAGCTGCTCTTCGAGTGTACCTGCCCCGCGGAGATGGAGCCGATCTGCAAGCACGCGATCGCGGTGCTGCTCGCCTATCGCGCGCGGCAGCCGATCTCGGATGCAGCCGCGGGCACCGCCATCGCCGACGCCATCGCCGCGCGAGTACAACGCGGCGCGACCGAGGTGGCCATCAAGGGCGTGATCGGCAAAGACTGGCCTTCGATTTGGGCGGCCTGGTCGGTCGCGACCCCCGGGCGGCGGTACCAGGTCGAGATGCGTTCGCGGGACGAGCGCATCAACGCATGTGATTGCGCCGACTTCGCGACCAACCGGCTGGGCACCTGCAAGCATATCGAGGCGGTCGCCCATCGCCTCCGCAAGCGCAATCGGCGCGCGGGGCCACTCGCGCTGGAGCGCTCGCTGATCTTCGTGGACTGGTCCGGCGCTCAACCCGAGGCCCGCCTGCGGCGCGCTGGCGCCCTCGGGCCCGCGACGGCGGGCGTCTTGCGGCGCTACTTCGACGATGGTGGCCGCCTGCTGGGGTCGCCCAGCGATGTGCACACCCTCGTGGGCGCGCTGGCCGGCCACGCGGTGGTCATCGGCCATGACGTGCGTGAGTACGGCGAACGCGCGGTGCAAGCGCCCGCCCAGCAGGCGCAGGCGGCGCTGGTGCGCGCCGAGATTCGCCGCGGCGCCGGCCACCTCCCCGGCTTGAGCGCGCGGCTGTATCCCTATCAGGTTGAGGGCGTCGGGTTCTTGGTGGGTGCGCAACGCGCCGTGCTCGCCGACGACATGGGCCTGGGCAAGACCCTGCAGGCCATCGCCGCCACCCATTGGTTATGGCATCACCGCGGCGTGCGACGGGCGCTCGTCATCTGTCCGGCGTCGCTCAAGCATCAATGGGCCGCCGAGATCGAGCGCTTCACCCAGCACAGCACCCAGGTCGTTGAGGGCCCACCGGCCACGCGCCTCGCGCAGTACCGTGCCCAGGCGACGTTCACCATCGTCAACTATGAATTGGTGCTCCGCGATCAAGAGTTGCTGAGCACCCTCGTCTGCCCCGACGTCCTCATCCTCGACGAGGCGCAGCGCATCAAGAACTGGCGCACCCAGACCGCCGAAGCCGTCAAGCGGGTGTCATCGCGTTACGCCTTCGTGCTGACCGGCACGCCCCTGGAGAACCGCCTCGAAGATCTCTACAGCCTCATGCAGGTGGTCGATCTGCACGTGCTCGGCCCGCTCTGGCAGTTTCTGCTTCAGTTTCATGTGCTTGGCGAACGCGGCGAGGTGCTGGGCTATCGCAACTTGTCCGATCTGCGCGAACGGTTGAGCGCGGTGTTGCTGCGGCG
>JBNMOZ010000259.1:0-8062 GCA_051276005.1 Bradymonadia bacterium
GAGATCAGCGCCGGATCGCCGGCAGCGCCATCGTCACAGGCCCATAAGGCCATCACCAACCAGACTCGCCGCATCGCGCCGACCCCCTTCTCTGCTCATCGTCGCCGTGCGCTATACTACCAGCCATGAGCTGGCGCATCGCCGTCGATACCGGCGGCACCTTCACCGACCTTGTCGCGCGGCACGCCGATGGCCGCCGCGTGGGCCTCAAAGTGCCGTCGACTCCGCACGATCCGGGGGTCGCCGTGCGCGCGGCCCTCGCCGAGCTCGACGCTCGGGTTGGCTCGAATCATGGCGCGCTGCGACACGGCCCGCTGCTGCACGGCACCACGGTCGCCACCAACGCGATCCTCGAGCGCACCTTCGCGCGCGCCGTCCTCGTCTGCACGGCGGGCTTCGAAGACCTGCTCGTGTTGCGCCGCCAGGCCCGGCCCGACCTGTACGCCCTGCATCCGGTCGTGCCCCCGCCGGTCATCCCGCGCGACCGTGTTCTGGGTATCGACGCCCGCCGGACCGCGACCGGCGTGGTGCTGCGCGCGCTGCCCGACCTCGACGCCTGGATCGCCCAGAACCACGCCACGCTGTCGACGGCCGAGGCCATCGCGATCTGCCTGCTGCACGCCTACGCCCACCCCCAGGATGAGCACGCCATCGCGCGCGCGCTGACGGCCGCCTACCCCGATGTACCGATCACCGTCAGTCACGTGCTGAGTCCGGTCTTCCGCGAATACGAGCGCGCCGCGACCTGCGCGCTCAACGCCTGCCTCGCGCCGGTCATGCAGTCATACCTTCAGCGATTGTCGGCCAACTTGAGCGCGCGCCCGCTGCACGTGATGAGCTCCGCCGGCGGGTTGATGGCCGCTCATGACGCCGCCCGTGCACCGGTGCGCACCGCGTTGTCGGGCCCGGCGGGCGGCGTGCGTGGCGCCTGGGCGGTGGGTCGCAGGACCCAGGCGGGCCCGCTGCTGGCGTTCGACATGGGCGGCACCTCGACCGACGTCTCGGTCGTCGACGGACCCCTGATGCCCATCGACGATGGCGCGGTCGACGGGCACCCGCTCCGCGTCCCGCGCCTGGCCATCGACACTGTCGGCGCTGGCGGAGGCTCGATCGCGTCTCGCGACGCGGGCGGCGGGCTGCAGGTGGGCCCCCGATCGGCCGGCGCCGTGCCCGGGCCCGCCT
The DNA here is from genome assembly GCA_051276005.1 of Bradymonadia bacterium. GTDB lineage: Bacteria > Myxococcota_A > Bradymonadia > UBA7976 > UBA1532 > JBNMOZ01. The sequence goes on from JBNMOZ010000259.1 coordinate 1,183, forward strand.
GCTATGGACGCGGCGGGCGCCAGCCGACCGTCACCGACGCGCACGTGGTGCTCGGCCACCTCGACGCGCTGCTTGGGGGCGAGATGGCGCTCGACGTCGGCGCGGCCCGAGCGGCTGTGTCCACCTTGGGCCCAGTCGACGCCACGGCCCGCGCGATCCTCGAGTTGGCCGAGGCGACCATGGCCCGCGCCTGCAAGCGGGTCGCGCTGTCGCAGGGGGTCGACCCCCGCGGCTTGACGCTGGTCGCGTTCGGCGGCGCTGGCGGGCTGCACGCCTGCGGGTTGGCCGACGCGCTGGGCTGCAAAGCGGTCATCTTCCCGGTCGCGTCGGGCGTGCTCAGCGCCGAGGGCATCCTGCACGCGCCCCTTGAGCGCGGCGTCACCCGCTCGGTCTTCGCGCCCGAGTCGGCCTGGACCGACGCCGACATCGCAGCCCGCGTCGCCGAAGCAGTCCAGGCCGCTGGCCCGGGCGAAGTGCAGGTGCTGGCCGACTGCCGCTACGCCGGCCAGACCCACGCCTTGGCGCTCGACCTCTCGGCCGGCGTGCCCACCGCGATGGGCCTGCGCGCCGCCTTCGACGCGGCCCACCAAGCCCGCTTCGGGCACGCGATGGACCGCGGCGTCGAGTGGGTCAACCTGCGCGCCTTCGCCCGCCAACATCCGCCCGCGTTCGCCGATGATCGCGCCAAGAGCGCCGCGCGTCGGGTGGGCCCCTGCGCGATCCCCAGCTATGGCGCGACGCTCTGGTTGCCCGCCGGCTGGGCCGCCGAGCGGCTGGCGACGGGCGACTGGCGCTGCACCCGCGTCGCGCTGCGCCGGCCCGATCCCCGGCTCGCCATCGAGGTCTTCCGCCAACAGATCACGTCGATCGCCGAAGAGATGGGCGAGACGCTCATGCGCGCCGCCTTCTCGGCCAACATCAAGGAGCGCCGCGACTTCTCCTGCGCGCTCTTCGACGCCGACGGCCAGATGCTCGCCCACGCCGCGCACATCCCCGTGCACCTCGGCAGCACCCCGCTGAGCGTGCGGGCCGCCATCGACGCGGTGCCCATGCGCGCCGGGGTCTCAGTGATCCTCAACGACCCCTTCGCGGGCGGCACCCACCTGCCCGACGTCACCGTCGTCACCCCGGTGTTCATCGACGGCGCGCTGCGGTTCTTCGTGGCCAACCGCGCCCATCACGCCGACGTGGGCGGGGTCAGCGCGGGCAGCCTGCCGTCCCCGCGCCGCGCCGACGGCAGCGTGCGGGCGTTGACCATCGACGATGAAGGCATCCGCCTGCCGCCGTTGGCCCTCGACGACGCCGTGCGCGCCCGCTTCGTGGCGGCGTCGCGGGTCCCCCATGAGCGCGAGGGCGACCTGCAGGCCCAGGAGGCCGCGAATCGACATGGCGCGGCCCGCCTTGAAGCGCTCGTTCGCCGAGTGGGCACCGCCGCCATCGCGGCCGCGAGCGCCGGCCTGCTCGACTACGCAGAGCGCCGCATGCGCGCGACCCTCACGGCGCTGCCCGACGGCGTGTATCGCTGCGTCGATGCGCTGGACGATGACGGGGTCACCGACGAGCCGATCCCGATCCCGGTCACGCTCACCATCAAAGGCGACGCCGCGATCGTCGACTTCACCGCCGCGCCCGACGCCGTCGCCGGGCCCCTCAACGCCGTGCGCGCCATCGCCATCTCGGCGACCTTCTATTGCTTTCGATGCATCGCCGGCGCCGGCCTGCCCGCCAACGCCGGCTTGATGCGTCCGATCACGGTGCGCACTCGGCCCGGCTCCATCGTCGACGCCCGCCCGCCGTCCGCCGTGTCGAGCGGCAACGTCGAGACCTCACAACGCCTGGTCGACATCCTCTTCGGGGCGCTCGCGCAAGCCGCCCCCGATCGGGTGCCCGCCGCCAGCTGCGGGTCGATGAACAACGTGTTGTTTGGAGGACGAACGCCCGGAGCAACGAACGCAGTGAGGCGTGCAGGTGCGCCCCCCAAGGGGGTCGAACCTGAGCACTGCGACCTTGAAAGGTCCTACGTGCACTACGAGACGCTCGCGGGGGGCGCGGGCGCCGGTCCCCTGGGCAAGGGCGCCGACGGGGTGCACGTGCATATGACGAACACGCTCAACACGCCGATCGAGGCCCTGGAGCAGGCGTATCCGGTGCGCATCGAGCGGTACGCGCTGGCAGAGGCTGCCGGCAGTGGCGCACACGGCGACGGCGCGCACAGCGACGGCGGTCGAGGGGTGGTGCGGGTGTACCGATTCGAGACCGACGCCGAGGTGACGTTGATGGGCGAGCGTCGCCGACAGGGCGCGCCGGGCTCAGGCACGCAGGTGCGCGGTGAGCCGGGGCGCCATCAGCTGATTCAGGCGGATGGGACAGTGGTCGACCTGCCCGGCAAGTGCACCGTGGCGGTCAAAGCGGGCGAGGCGATCCGGGTCCAGACGCCGGGGGGCGGGCCCTGGCGGTCTTCTCGATCAGAGACCCGGCGCAGGGAATGACGCGCACATCTCTTTGACCTCATTCGCGATCTCTGCCTGACGCGCCTCATCATCAGGCGCCGCGACGACCTCGGCCATCCAGTCGGCCAAGCGGGTCATCTCGGGCGTGCCCATGCCGCGGCTGGTGATCGCCGGCGTGCCGATGCGGATGCCGCTGGGATCAAACGGGCTGCGCGTATCGAAGGGCACGCTGTTGGCGTTGGTCACGATGCCGGCCCGCTCCAGCGCCTGCGCGGCGAGCTTGCCCGAGATGCCCTTGCTGGTCAGATCGACGAGGATCAGGTGGTTGTCCGACCCGCCGCTGACCAAGTCGAAGCCATGCCCCAACAGCCCCGCAGCGAGCGCCTTGGAGTTGGTCACGACCTGCGCGGCATAGGCCCGAAACTCGGGGGTCGCGGCCTCTTTGAGGGCGATGGCGATGCCCGCGGTCGTGTGGTTGTGGGGGCCGCCCTGCAGGCCCGGGAACACCGCGCGATCGATGGCCTTCTTATGCACCTTCTTGCACAGGATCATGCCCCCGCGCGGGCCACGCAGCGTCTTGTGGGTCGTCGTGGTGACCACGTCGGCGTGGGGGAACGGCGACGGATGCACGCCCGCCGCGATCAAGCCCGAGATGTGGGCGACGTCGGCGAGCAGCAACGCGCCGTGGGCCTTGGCGATCTGACCGAAGCGTTCGAAGTCGATGATGCGCGGATAGGCCGACGCGCCACAGATGATGAGCTGCGGCTTATGCTCGGCGGCCAGCGCCTCGACCTGGTCGAAGTCGATGCGGCCGGTGTCCTTGCGCACGCCGTACTGCACGGCGTTGTAGAACTTGCCCGAGATCGTGACCTTCCAGCCATGCGTCAGGTGCCCGCCATGCGGCAGGCTCATGCTGAGGATCGTGTCGCCCTGCTTGAGCAGGCCGAAGTAGACCGCCAGGTTCGCGGGCGAGCCCGAGTACGGCTGCACGTTGGCGTGCTCGGCCCCAAAGATCGCCTTGGCCCGCGAGATGGCGAGCCGCTCGATGCCGTCGATCTGCGCCTGGCCCTGGTAGTAGCGGCGACCCGCATACCCCTCGCTGTACTTATTCGTCAGGCTGGTGCCGCACGCGGCCATCACGGCGGCAGAGGCGTAGTTCTCTGATGGGATCAGGCGGAGCGTGTCACGCTGGCGCTGATCTTCCGCCTTGATGAGGGCGGCAATCTCCGGGTCGACGGCGGCAATGGCGTCCATGGGTGCTCCGAGCGCAGATGGGATGCCTCGCAAATACCAGAGCGCGCGATGTGGCGCCACCGAACCGGCGTACGGTTGCTGAACAACGCGCGTGACGACGCGGGGTCACGCGACTATGGTGGCGCGCCTATGAACACATCTCCTATTGAGGTTGGCTGCACCGGATTTCGGGGCGGTCGTCGCGCGTATTTCAAAGATCTTGGCGTCATCGAGCTGCCCGACAAGGCCGACGTCAAGCTGACCACCTATCGCCGCTGGCGCGGAGAGGGCAAAGGCATCTTCGTGCCGCGCATGTTGGCGGGCGTCGCTGCCGCCGGTTTTGTGGGCGAAGAGGCAAAGGCAGCCTGGGATCGCACCGCCGCGATCGCGGACTGCTTGCAGGCCGAACAGGTCTTGATGCGCACGCCCGCGAGCTTCCGCCCGACGGCTGCGAATCAAAAGGCGCTGGTCGACTTCTTCGCTGAGCGCACGCCCAAGTTGGCGGTCGCCTGGTGGGCTGACGGCCTGTGGGAGAGCGCCGCCGAGGCCTTCTTGGAGACCTGCACGGCCGCCGGGCTGCGTCCGGTCATCGATCCGCTGGCCTGGGACGACGATGAGCCGTTCCCCGACGCCGACCCTTTCTACTGGCGGCTCGCCGGACGCTTGGGCGCCGGGCGCTACTCCGACTATGACTTCGACCAGCTGCTCGACCGCGCCGAAGAGCGCAAGGGCACGATCATCTTCACCCATCCGCGGATGCGCCCCGACGCGCGTCGACTCGCCATGCACCTGCGCCAGCTCGAGGCGTGAGCCTGCCCGCCGCCATCGGCCCCTACGCCCTCGAAGGCCCCCTCGGGTTTGGCGGCATGGGCGAGGTCGTGCGTGGCCGGCATCGGCTGATCGATCGCGAGGTCGCGGTCAAGATTCGGCGGCGCACGAACGCCCGTGAAGAGCAGCGCCTCGCCGCGCGCTTTCGCCACACCGCCATGCTGCAGGCCGAGCTCAATCACCCGCATATTGCCGGCATCCTCGACTATATCGAGCTGCCGACGCTGCAAGCGCTGGTGCTGCCTTATCTGGGCGGCGGCTCGGTCGCCGATCGGCTGCTGCGCGGCCCGATGACGGTCACCGAGACCATGCGCATCGCCATCCCGGCCGCCGAGGCGCTGGCCTACGCGCATGCCCGCGGCATCGTGCACCGCGACATCAAGCCCGACAACCTGATGCTGCAAACCTCGAATGATCCAAGCACGTTGCACGTGACCGACTTCGGCGTCGCCAAGACCGCCGATCGCAGCCCCGATCTGACGGTGGCGGGCGCCAACGTGGGCACCGTCTGGTACATGAGCCCCGAGCAGTTCAACCACGAGACGCCCACGCCTGCGTTCGACATCTACGCCCTGGGCGCGACGCTGTACGAGATGCTGACCGCCCATGTTGCCTTCGAGTCGCAACAGACCGCCGCGATCTTCCAGCGGTTCCTCGATGGCGTGCCGGCCCCGGCGATCCGCAGCTCTGCGCCGCATGTCAGCCCCGCCTTGGCGGCGCTGCTAGAATCGGCGATCGCCCTGGATCCTGCCCGGCGCCCGCCCTCGGCGGCGGCGTTCGCGCTGCTCTTGCGGGCGGTCGCTGAGTCAGACGGCACCGCGCTGGATGATCAAGACGCCCGGCGGCTGTTCGCCAGCGCTGAGGGCACGGCGCTGCGTCGCATGCTGCGTCAGCTGAAGGGGCCGGCCGGTGCCGAGACCGTGCGCGCCTTCGCGCACCTGGATGCCCGCATCAACGGCTCCACCGCCATCACCCGGATCGACCTGGGCCCTCTGCCTACGGCGCTGCCTCTGCCTACGGCGCTGCCTACGCCGCTGCCTCTGCCTACGGCGCTGCCTCTGCCTGCAGCGCGCCCGCTGCCCACGGCGGACCCGCTGCCCACAGCGCGCCCGCTGCTCGAGACCATGCTCGACGACGACATTGATGAGGAAGATGAGGACTGCACGCTCGTCATGCCCATCCTTGAGCTGCCGGACGAGTAGCGCGCTCAGGCGGGGGTGACGACCTCGCCCCCCTGAAACATCACGAACTCGCGCGTCTTCATGCGCGTCCATCGCTCTGATTGGGTCAGCGGCTCGGTCACCACGATGGTCACCACGTCGTTGGGCGTCGTCTCTTGCTCGAAGTCGACGACCATGTCGGCGTCCTTGAGCTGCGCCACGCCGAAGGGCGCGCGCCGCGTGATCCAGCACAGCTTCGTAGTGCAAAAGCAGTACAAATGGCGCGCGTCGCTGAGCAGCAAGTTGAACGTGCCCAGCTGTGACAGCTGCTGCGACATGGTGCGGATCATTCGCCCGAGGGTGGCCGCGCGGCGGGGCGGCTTGTCAGGCCAGCGCTCGCGCAGCTTGCCCATCATCCAGCAGAAGGCGTGCTCGCTGTCGGTGGTGCCCACCGGCTTGTAATGCGACAACGCAAACCTCTTCACGCCCGGCAGCTTACCGTTATGCGCGAAGCACCAATGCCGCCCCCAGAGCTCGCGCACGAAGGGGTGCGTATTCGCCAGACAGACCCGCCCGTGGGTGGCCTGTCGAATATGGCTGATCACCACGCAACTCTTGATGGGGAAGCCGCTCACCAGCCGCGCGATCTCAGACTCCGCGCTCGCGTGCGGATCGTGAAACGTGCGGCACGCGTCGCCGTCGTAGAACGCGATGCCCCACCCGTCGGCGTGCGGACCGGTGCGCCCGCCGCGCTCGGCGAGGCCGCTGAAGCTGAAGCAGATATCGGTGGGGACGTTGGCGCTCATGCCGAGAAGTTCGCACATGCCTGCATTGAACACCGGACGGGCCCGCAGATCGAGCCCCGTGCGCGCCGCGCATCATCGTGCTTGAATTCGCGACCCGTCTGGCTAAGGTTGCGCCGTGCCGACCCCCACGCCCACCAGAATCGTTCCCGCTGGCCACCGAGAGCTGGTCGCCGCCCGCGTGCTGGCGCGACGCCTCTTCACCGTGCCCAAGGCCGACGCGCTCTATGAGTGGATGCGCGAGCCCAACGTGCGCACCGCCGTGCTGACCGATCCGGACGCCGGCGACAGAGCGGTCATCGGGTTCGTGACCTGGGACAATGAGACGATCTTCGGCTTGGGCCTCGATCCGAGCCGTCGGGGGCAAGGCCTCGCGCGCCGCCTGATGCAGCACACGATGGATCCC
>JBNMOZ010000260.1:0-8058 GCA_051276005.1 Bradymonadia bacterium
TCAAAGCGACCGCCGCTCAGGGCGAGAAGGGCTTGGCCCGGGTCACCCGTCAGCGAAAGCGATCGGCAGAGTGGTCAGCTACGCGGCAGTCAGGGACGCAGCCGTCAGCTACTCAGCCGTCAGCTACTCAGCCGTCAGCTACTCAGCCGCCAGCTACTCAGCCGTCAGCTACTCAGCAGTCCGGGACGCGTCAGTCGGGCATGCGTCAGTCGGGCGCGCGTCAGTCGGGCACGCGTCAGTCGGGCACGCGTCAGTCGGGCACGCGTCAGTCGGGCACTCGGAACAAGTAGTGCGCCGCCCAAGTGCAGCGATCGATCGCGGGCACGTCGCGCCATCTTGGCTGAGTCCAGCGCCGCGACAGGCCCACCGGCGGGGTCGATCCGGCCGGCAACGTCTCGCCCTGGGTGCCGTCCGAGAACCGCCGAATGACCGCCACGCGTTCGAGCCCCGCCGCCTCAAACAGCGCGGCGACCTGCGTGGGCGGCAGGCGATTGTGATAGCCGAGCGCATGCCCGAAGCCCACTTGATATGCCCACTCCGGCAGCGCCCAATGGGCCTGAAACGGCCAACCTTTGTCGGTGTGGAACAGATGATCGCGATGATCGACCACATGCGAGATCAGCCCACCCGGCCGCACGACGCGGGCGCACTCCCCCAAGAACACCCGCAGCGCCGCGGGCCGAGCGTGCTCCAGCGCGCCCCCGCTGTGGCACAGGTCGATGCTCGCGTCGGGCAGCGCAATGCGCGTCTCGTCGCAGCCCGTATGCACCCGGGCGCCGATGATCTTCAGCGCCACATCCAGGGGCGCCCAGCGCAGCGCCTCGACCGCCCTACGCCGATCGGCGGGCGCGTCGGGGCAAAGACTCAGCGCCATGCCGACCGACGCCGCCAAATGCTGAGCCTGCATGCGGGCGTGGGTGTCGGTCAGCGTCACGCCGACGCCGAAGTCGAGCCAGCCCAGCAAGGCGACCAGCGGCGTCCATCCGGCGTCATGCACCCACAGCCGCGCATCGGCCGGCACTCCAGCGGCCCGCCAACGCTCAGCGTAGGGCCGCCACCGGGTCTGCATCTTGGTCAGATAGCCCGCCTGGGTGCCCAGAACCTCGCGGGTAATCTTTCGATACAGCGCGGGCCCGCCGGGCGCTCGGCCAAACGCGAGCTGCACTGCCGCCTTGCTGAGGGCCCGCTTCACTGGGCGACTCGCGGCGCGGTCGAGGCATCGACGAGCGCAGCGAACGGCATATACAACGTGCGACCGCGGTTCTCAGCGACAGTGAACTCGGCGAGGAGCGCGCCCGCGGGGTCGAGCACACGCCGCACGATTCGGTTCTCGCGCCACCAGCCGCCGTTGCGCTCGGTGAAGCGGTGATCGCGCTCCACGATCTCGAAGCGCACGCCGGGATCGCGGGCGCAGCGCAACCACCCGTTCACCATGGGGCCGGTCGGTCCATCGATGATCTTCAAGTCGAGGTGCACGGGCTGATCAAACGGGTTCTCGAACCGCAGGTCGCAGCGGTTGTAGTAGACCGTCGCGCCACAGCCGAAGGGCACCGTGCGCTGGGTATCGGGGAAGATGTCCAGCGCGTGCCGATGGCGCTCAACCACGCGCATCCCGCCACGTAATGCCAATAAATACAAAAGGTTGCTGACCTTACATGCGCCCCCACCGATGCCCTTGACCGGCCTCTCGTCATGCAACTCCATGCCCGCGGCCATGCCTTTGCGACGCCCCGGCCGACCCACCAGGTGATGGTAGCTGAGCACCTGGAACGGCGCGATGACCGCCCCATCGAGGGCGCGCACCACCGCGCGAATGTTCTTCGCCTTGCCGGCCTGAAGCGCGACGTCGGGCTCGGTGCCTGGCCGCACTATTGGCGAGCAATGGTGCGCCAGCGTGTATTCACAGACCGGCAGGTGACCAGGCCGCTGCGCCATGCGCGACCGCTCGACCAACCAGACCGGCATGCGCCGCAGGCGAACCCACTCGACGCGAAGGGCACGGGGCAAGACGCGGCGCAGGTGACGATGAAGCGCATTCATGCAGGTCCTCGATTCGCTCAACGCCTTGAACGGCGCCTCAATGGCGCTTTCTGGCTGGGCATGTTGCCGGCGTCGGCACACAGGTGTTAATGGGTAGCGTTTTTAGACAGGCGATAGTGTGAGGGGTGAACGATGCGCGACGCGCGGATTGAACAGGCTGGTGAGAAGAGCAGCGCCGTCGAGACCACCCTCGACCGCGACGCCGTGATGCATGCGCTCGGCGCACAGGCTCGGGCGGCCGCTCGACGCGTCGCGCGGGCCGGCAACGCTGTCCGCACCCAGGCGATCCTGGGCATGGCTGACGCCCTCGACGCACGCCTCGACGACATCCTGGCGGCGAACGCCCGTGACCTCGACGCGGCCGACGCCAAGGGCATCAGCGCGGCGTTGCGTGACCGCCTCGTCCTCGACGCTGCGCGGGTCGCGAAGATGTCGAAGAGCCTGCGCGAGGTCGCCGCCCAGACCGACCCGGTGGGCGAAGTGACCAGCGAGCGCATTCGCCCCAACGGCCTGCGCGTGGCTCGCATGCGCATCCCCCTCGGCGTCATCGGCTTCATCTATGAGTCGCGCCCCAACGTCACCGCCGATGCCGCGGGCTTGTGCATCAAGAGCGGCAACGCGGTCGTCTTGCGGGGCGGCAGCGAGGCCGAGCACAGCAACGCGATCATCGTCGAGGTGCTGCGCGCAGCCCTTCAAGAGGCCGGCTTGCCCGGGGCTGCGCTGACCACGCTGCCCAGCACCGATCGCGCATGGATCCTGCCGATGTTGCAGGCCGAAGATCACATCGACGTCATCATCCCCCGCGGCGGCGAGGGCCTGATTCGCTACGTCACCGCGAACAGCCGCATCCCGGTCATCAAGCACTACAAGGGCGTCTGCCACGTCTTCGTCGACGCGGCTGCCGACTTCGAGAAAGCCTTGAACATCGTCTTCAACGCCAAGGTTCAGCGCCCCGGCGTCTGCAACGCGCTTGAGACCTTGCTGGTGCACGTCGACCTCGCGCAGCGCTTCTTGCCGGCCATCGCCGCCCGCCTGGGTGACGCCGACGTCGAGCTGCGCGGCTGCGAGCGGACCCAAGCGATCCTGGGCGCATCCAGCGGCATCAAGCCGGCCACTGAAGACGACTACAAGGCCGAATACCTCGACCTCATCCTCGCGATTCGCGTGGTCGACGACCTCGACGCCGCGATCGCACATATTGAAGCGTATGGCTCGGATCACACCGAGTCTATCGTCAGCGAGAACTACACGACCGTGCGCCGCTTCCTCAGCGAAGTGAACAGCTCGGTCGTCGTCGCCAACGCATCCACCCGCTTCGCCGATGGCGGCGAAATGGGCATGGGTGCCGAGATTGGCATCAGCACCACCCGACTGCACGCGTATGGCCCGATGGGCGTCGCCGATTTGACGACGCATAAGTACGTGATTCAGGGAGATGGGCAGACAAGGACGTGATGGAAACGACCGACCAGACTCAAACTGCCGACCACAACGAGACTCAGGACTTCGCGATCTTCATCGCCGAGTGCCTGTCCGAAAAGCTGGCCGACGAGATCGTCGTCCTCGATGTGGGCGACATCGTCGGCTACTGCGACTATTTCGTCATCGCCAGCGGCCGCAACGCCCGCCAACTCGGCGCCATGGTGACCCATGTCGAGCGTCGCGTGGACGACACGTCCGGGCGCCGCGCCATCGGCCGTGAGGGCGTCCGCGAAGGCAACTGGGCGCTGCTGGACTACGGCGACATCGTGGTGCACATCTTCCGTGGCGAAGAGCGCATGTTCTACGACCTCGAAGGGTTGTGGTCTGAGGCGCCTAAGGTGCCCTTCGATCAGGACGCCGTCGCGGCCGCCCCCGCGTGAACCTGAGGCTCATCGCGGTTGGCCGTCTCAAGCATGGTCACGCGAAGGATGGCTGCGCGGATTATGCGCAGCGCCTCGCTCGCATGATCCCCTTTGAAGACATCTGCGTCCGCGACGCGCGTCGTACCCGTGCGGGCGATCCAGCACGCTGGCGGGCCGACGAGGCCGACGCGCTGCGCGCCGGCTTGCCCAAGGGCGGCCTGGTCGTCGCGCTCGATGAGCGCGGCCGCCAGTTTACATCCCGTGCGTTCGCGGAGTGGTTGGGCCGGGTGCGTGATCGCAGCGTCGGGCATGTGAGCTTCCTCATCGGCGGCCCCGACGGACTCGACGCCAGCCTGCGCGACTCGGCTGACCTGGTCTGGGCCCTGGGCTCGCTCACCATGCCGCACGATCTGGCGCGCCTTGTGGCGATGGAGCAGCTCTACCGCGCCGCAAACATCCTCGCTGGCACCCGATACCACAGAGACTGAGTGGGCCACCGAGGCCGCATGTTGTGCCAAATCGGGCGGGATGTTGCGTCACCCACATAGAAGCGCAAACCCACTCTCCCCCTTGATGATAGGATTTACGAATGTCTGAGAGGGGCTACAAGGTACGCATCCGGCCGCCAGAACGGGGCGACGTCGGCATGTTGATCGCGATGATCGGGCCCCTGGTGGACCTCGATCCGGCCGAATTGTCACGCGCGCTGGCCAAGGGCCCAGCGATCGTCGGCGACGACATGGCGCGGGGCGAGGCCGAGCAACTGATGGGCGTGTTCACCAGCCTGGGCGCGGACGCCGAGTTGCTCCTGCCCGACGGCACCGTAAACACCCCTGAGCCCATCGCAGCGAGCAAGACCCTGCCGCTGCACGCGAAGAGCATCGCGACCGCCCTCGACGCCGTCACGGCCCGCAACGCCACGCAGCCGTTCGACACGCGCATGCTGCGCGCCAAAGTGGCCGCTGCGCATGCGGAGCGACGCAGCGCTGCCCAGGCGACGACACCGCCGGCTGGCTCGGCCATGACCCAGACTCAGCCTTTCAACGCGCGCGCATTGCGTGCCGCCGCAAACCAGTTGATGGGGTCCTCACCGCCGGACCCGCTCGCGCCCATGCATGCCACGTCGCCCCAGGCGGTCGGCTTGGTGGGGCAGATCGCGCGCGCACCACTCTTCGAGCGCCGTGAGGGCGATTCTGGCCTCCCAGCGCCCCGCGCTGCACAAGGCGACCGTGCCTCGAACCGGCCGCAATCGCGGCCCGCCAGCGAGCGGCCGCTGCCCGGCGAGTCCTTGCGTGGCGCCGATTCGCCCCGCAACCTTCCCATGCGCAGCAGCGTGCCCCCACGCGACCGAACTGTTCGCAGCACGCAGCACAAGGGCCTGCTCGGCGTTCGGGCCAGCAGCTTGCCACCACCGGTTCGTCTGGAGGGCTTGCCCCCCATCGAGCCGGACGCGCTGGAAGACAGCGTCAACACCGCATCGGTCGCTTTCGCATCCGATCGACAGCGCGGCGCCTCGACCCCGCCGCGCGGCTATTCTCACCCCCCCGGACCCGTCGCCGGCTCGCACCCGCAGCCTAACCAGGCGCGCGGTGACGCCATTCGCGAGCGGGTGCAGGACGCTCAGGCGGCGCCCGTCGACCACAGCGTCGGCGTCGCGGTCTTGCTCGCGGTGCTGCTGCCCGGCATGGGTCAGCTGTACAACGGTCAGCGCAACCGCGCCGTATGGTTCGCGGTGAGCGCGTTGCTGCTGCTGCCATGGCTGTGGGCGATCGTCGATGCGGGCCTCGTCGCGCACTCGATCCTTGAGAGGCAGCGTCGCCGACCGAGTCGGTCAGGTCGGCGCGCAGCCCTGCCCGGTCAGATCGTGCTCGACATCGCCGTCTTCGTCGCGCTGGCCGGTGGGCTCACGCTGCTGGCGCACGCCATCGAGGACCGCAATGGCGACGTGCCAATCGACGTCATCCCCTTGGCCGCCGCGGCGACGACCGCGAGCGCCGCGCCTCAACCCCCCCCCCAGACCGCGGTCGCGGCCGTCACACCCGGCCAAGCGACGCCGCGTAGCCAAGCGAGCACGCGGATCAACGCCCCCGTCAGCGCCGCGGCCGGCACCGTCGCCAGCGCCGCGACACGGCTGGCCTCGCCCTCGACCGTCGCGGCACCGCCGAGCGCGATGCCCGTCGCGCGCCATGCCCCGGTCAGCGCGGCTCGTGATCTGGACCAGCTGCTTGCGGCAGGGCGTACAGCCTGTGGTGAGGGACGCTTCGCTGAGTGCGAGAGTCTGATGCGGGTCATCATCAAAGATCGCTCGAAGCATCGTGAGGCACACCAGCTGTTGGTGGATGCGATTTCGCAGCAAGGGCCGCGCGGTTCCCGATCGTCGCCCAGCAGCGTCGCCCCAATGAGCGCCACGCCCTGAGCGCCACGCCCTGAGCGCCACGCCCTCTGACCGTCAGGCGCTGCGCCGCTCAAACGTGTCGAGGATCAAGCCAGTGCGCAGCGCGGTGACCGAGATGGTCCAGCGCTCGATGCCCAACCCATGCGTCAGCACGGTGTAGACCAAAGCACCACCCAGCAATGAATCGGCGCGCTCGGGATCCATGCCCGGCAAGCGGCGGCGCTCCTGCTCGGTGCGTGCCCTGGCGAGCTGCCGCGTCACCCGATCGATCTCTTCGACCGTCATCGACGAGCCGTGCAGCGACCGCGCCTCTGGTCGCAACAAGCGCGCGAGCCGCTGGATGCTGCCCGACGTGGCGATCGCATGCTTGAAGCCGATCTTGCCCACCGCTTGGATGGTCGACGCGAAGCCCGCATCAAGGGCCCGCCGCGCTCGTCGAAGTTTGGCCTTGGTGATTGGATCGCCCAGAAAGCGGGTGGTGCTGTTGAGCGAGCCGAACGCCACGCTCGCCGCAAAAAACGGCCGGGCGCGGCTGCCGATCGCCAGATCCGACGATCCGCCACCCACGTCGACGGTCAAGACCGCCTCTTGCGCCGCGACGATCTCGGGCAAGCCGTGGCGGACGCCTTTGTAGGTGAGGCCCGCTTCTTTATGGCCCGTGATCAGATCCACCTCGACGCCCGCCTCGGTGCGGGCGCGCGAAATAAAGGCGTCACGATTGCGCGCCGATCGAATCGCGGCGGTCGCCGTCGCGCGCATCTCGGCGCCCTGCACGTCAGCCAGATCACGAAAGCGCGCGAGGGTCGCGATAGCGCGATCCATGCTGCGCGCGCCGAGCATGCCGTCCGGGCCGACGTGCGCCGCAAGACGGGCCGCGTCCTTGAGCCGCAGCAGCGTCTCGATGCGCCCATTGACCACGCGCGCCAGGGTGAGGTGAATGCTGTTCGACCCGATGTCGATGACCGCGATAGGTCGGTTCGAGATCACGTCAGGGGACTGCGCAGACGTGCTTGGAGTCGCTGAGCGGCTCTCCCCACAGCACCATGCGGTGATCGGACAGGCGAAAGCCGTATAGCGCGGCGATCTCGTGCTGCAGCTCCTCGATACGCTCGTCTTCGAACTCGAGAATGGCGCCGCAGCTTGAGCAAACCAGGTGGTCGTGGTGCTCGCCGGGGATGTCGGGCTCGTACCGAGTCTGGTTGTCGCCCAATCGGCTAGGCGCAGCCAAGCCAGACTCGACGAGCAGCTTCAGGGTTCGATACACGGTGGCGTAGCCGATGCGCTTGTCCTGCCCGCGAACGCGCAGGAACAGCTCCTCGACCGTAGGGTGGCTTTCACGATGCGCCGGATCAAAGAAGACCTCGGTGATCATGCGTCTCTGCTGGGTCACCTTGAGGTTCTTGCGCCCCAGCCAGGCCACCAACTTGTCAATCGCCTCTTGTGGCTGCATCGTGGGCTCCTCATCAGCCTATTCGGGTAACATATCGACCGCACGGGGTAAACCAGCACCGCTGATCCAAATGTGATCGCCACTCTCAAGCTGCGCCTTCAGCTGCGCCTTCAGCTGCGCCTTCAGCTGCGCCCTCAGCTGCGCCTTCAGCTGCCCCTTCAGTTGCGCCTTCAGCTGCCCCTTCAGTTGCCCCTTCAGCTGCCCCTTCAGCTGCCCCTTCAGCTGCCCCTTCAGCTGCCCCTTCAGCTGCCCCTTCAGCTGCCCCTTCAGCTGCCCCTTCAGCTGCCCCTTGAAGTCGGCGGGCCGGCGTGCGGGAATCGCTGCAATGC
>JBNMOZ010000261.1:0-8046 GCA_051276005.1 Bradymonadia bacterium
CGTTCGCGGCGGCGGGCGCTGCCTCGACCACGGGCTTCGCGGCGGCGGGCGCTGCCTCGACCACGGGCTTCGCGGCGGCGGGCGCTGCCTCGACCACGGGCTTCGCGGCGGCGGGCGCTGCCTCGACTACTGCCGACGCAGGAGCGGCGGGCGGCGCGACCTCGGCGGGCGGCGCGGTCGATGACGCTGTCGCAGCGTCGGCAGGCGCCTGGGCCCAGGCCGGCACCGCGAGGAAGAGAGACCCCGCGCAGAGAAAAAACACTGTCAGAAAACGCATTGTCTACTCTATCAATCGCAGATGCGGCGGTCGGCACAGACCGTCACCGCGGGGTTGTAACTGCAGTCCCAGTCGTCGCAATCGACGAAGCCGTCCAGGTCGCTGTCGATGCCATCGCTGCAGGCGTCGTTCGGGCTGGCGCCCTGAAACGCGATGCTCTCCTGGCAAGCTCGGCGCGCATCCGGCGGCGCGTCCGAGGAGCTGCATGAGAAGTCGGCACAATCGGTGAAACCGTTGCCGTCGTCGTCGATGCCGTTGCTGCACTTCTCGAAGGTGCTCTCGGCGCGGTCCTCGCAGTACTTCTGCGCCTCTGCGTCGCCGTTGCGGGTGCAGCTGAAGTCGTTGCAGTCGATGAAGCCGTTGCCGTCGTCGTCGATGCCGTTGCTGCACTTGGCCAGGTTGCCCTCGGCCTGCTCGGCGCAGAACGCGACCAGCATGGGGTCATCCGCGCGGCTGCACGAGAAGTCGCCGCAGTCGGTGAAGCCGTTGTCGTCGTTGTCGACGCCGTCACTGCACGCCGCGATGGTGTCTTCGCCGTCGCCCATCATGGTCATGCACAGCGCGGCGATCTCGGGGATGTTCGTGCAGTCGAAGTCGCGGCAATCGGCGAAGCCGTCGTCGTCGTTGTCTTCGCCATCTGAGCAGCGCGCGGGGGTGTTCTCTTCGCCTGGATCGGCGATATCCTGGCCGCAGACGGCCTGCAGGCGCGCGCAGCCCGCGTCATCGCAGTCGACAAGCCCATTGCCGTTGTTGTCGAAGCCGTCGGCGCAGAGGGCCGCGTTGTTCTCGGGCTCGAAGCCGCAGAACGCGACAAAGTCGGCGTCGCCGAACGGGCAGTCCGGATCGCCGCAGTCGATGATGCCGTCGTTGTCGTTGTCGCGGCCGTCGGTGCACAGGTCGAGGGTGCTCTCGGTCAGCTCGTCGCCATCGCAGACGGTGACGAAGAGGCCCCGGCGGCAGCCGAAGTCTACACAATCAGTGAACCCGTTTTGGTCGTTGTCGATGCCATCGCTGCACGTCGCGTCGGAGAACTCACGGCTGCAACACAGCTCGGGGATCTGCTGACACTTGCGGTCGCCGCAGTCGAAGTTGCCGTCGTCGTCGTTGTCGATGCCGTCGCTGCACAGCTCGAAGGTGAACTCGAGGACCGGGTCGAGGTCTTCGGGGATGAACTCGCCGCAGAGCGTCGACAGACGCACGCAATCGGCGTCCTGGCAATCCGTCAGGCCATCAAGGTCGTTGTCCCGCCCATCGGAGCAGGTGATGTCGTCGAACTCGTAGCCCAACGGCGGCTGCTCGGGCGGCACGTACTCTTGGCAGCTCAGCGCGCTGGCGCTCACCAGGGCGACGATGACCGCGAACTTCACGTCAAGGCGCGTCATTTGAGGCAAGGCGCCTTCTGCTGCCCGTAACGGCGGCGATAGTTCGTATAGACCATGCACGTGCGCATCGGGCCGGTGGCCACCATCACGCCGAACGCTGCCTCCAACGCCGCGCGATGCTCGGGTTGCATCAGGCCGATGTCGCGGTCAATGGCGCCGACGGTGCGATCCTTGATGAACTGCGCGAACAGGCGAAGCAGACGCTTCTCGTCATATTCGGCGGCGGGCCCAGTCAGGCCAGCGGCCTTCAGGTCGGCGACGATCTCGGGGCCCAGGGCGCTGGGGTAACACAGCACGTCACACTCGGTGTACGCGTCGCGGTGCTTCCACTTCTTGGAGTGGCCGTCGACGCTCGACACGAGTCGGTTGTAGGCGGGCTTGTCGCCGGGACGCTCATCGACGCTGTGCAGCGAGGTCAGAACGAAGTCGGGCACGCCATGGGCCCACATGCCGCGCTTGGCCGCGACGGCCTCTTTTTGGGCCGCGACCAGCTCGGGCTTCGCCGGCTCTCGGGTGATCGACATGGCGTGCGCCAGACCCTTGCGCACCTGATCGACGGCCAGATCGGGGCACCACCACAGGATACGACCGTAGGTGTCTGTGTTGAGATCCGAGGTGCAATTCCAAATGCCCCGGCGCCCGTTGAGCGTGCCGAGCTTGGCGATGACATACAGCTCGCGCGCCGTCCAATGCCCCCATTGATGGGTTGGCCCGAAGCTCTCGAGGGTGTTGAAGCCCGCGAGTCGGGCCCTGGTGCCCGAATACTTACCGGTCAACACGCGGAAGCTGTCGCCATCATTGAAGAAAACGGACGCCGGAGTGCCGTTGAGGAAGACCCGGGTCTCCGTCTCAGCGGACGCCGTACCCAAGAGACCTGCCAACAGCAGGAAGACAAAAGCGATTCGCACGAGCGGACTCCGGTGGGAGAGACGCCTGGGACTAGCCCGGAGCGGCGTCGTACGTCAACCCGTTCGCACGGTTGTCGCGCGCCGGCGGCCTCTGACCGGGGGTCGATGCTGCGCCACGCGTTGCGCTTCGACAGCCCTTGCGCTACAGCTACCTTTTTTTCCGCTGGAGCCTCTTTGCTTTCGCGCCCTGACCCCGCCCTGATCACTCCCCATCGTGCCACAGCAGTCCTTCGTCGCCTCGGCGTCGAGTGGGCCGATGGCGACTGCCTCATTCGGCCGACGCCCCCTGTGGTCCCACTCAGCCAGCGCGATCCCAGCGATTGGTGGGTCGGCGACGACGCCGTGGTGACCTGGCGTGGTGAAGAAGGGTTCCCGGCCGAGGGGCCGTGGGCGTGTGATTGCACGCCCGAAGTGCCCGCCCACTGCGCCCATGTTGCGACCGCCATCCTCGCTCACGCCTGGAACCTGCCCGAGACGCGTGGCCTGTTCGACCAGCCAGCCTGGGCGCTACAGCTCGAGGGCCTTCTGCGTCCAAAGGCCGAAGAAGGCGACGCGGCACAGCCGGGATACATCCGGTATCTCTTGGTGCCCGCTGCCGACTCCAATGGTTTGCCGATCCGCCGCAACTGGGTTCGCCTGTCGCGGCGTGATGGACGCCAGCTTCGGCCCCAGCCCGTGCCACAGAGCTTCGCGGTGCTGTCGACGACGGTCGCTGGCCTGACCGAAGGCGACCTCGCCTTCCATCGCGCCGCTGAGGCCCGTGAGCTGCTCGGCACGCTGGCGCCCGGTCGCCATGAGGGTGAGCGGGTTCGGACCATGCGCCTCGCGCTCGCCGCCGAGGCCATGCATGCGCTCATGCAGCTCGACACCGTCTGGTATGCCGATCGCCCGGTCCGGGTTGATCCGCGGCCGTTCCACCCCGAGCTGATCGTGCGCGACGCCGACGACGCCGATGATGATGACGACGATGACGATGACGCCGAGGCGTCGCACATCCTCCTCAACTGGGCGGTGCCTCTGCTCGAGGCCTATCCCGTGGGCCCCGGGTACGTGCTGACCGGCCGCGACGCCCTGCGCCCTCTCGCCGAGAACCTGCACCCCGAGATCTGCGACGCGCTGATGGCGCCGTTGCCCAAGGTGCCCGTCGGTGACGCCGCGCGCTTCCTCGAGAACTTCGTGCATCCCAGCGGCGTTCGACTTCAGCTGCAGAGCGCCCACCTGCCGCCCACGCTCGCCGCCGACGACATTCACGGGCGTGTCATCCTGACTGAAGATGACGACGCGCTGCACGTTGAGCTGCGCTTCGCCTACCAGCTCGGCGCCGACGTCGTCGAGTTGGGCCCCAAGACGCCCGGCTCGCTGCTCGCGATCGGCGAGGTCTTGGCCGATCGTGATCCAGACCGTGAGGCCGAATTGCGGGCCCGCCTCTGTGCGATCCTCGGGCGCTCGGTGCCGGCGGTCTTGCGCAAAGAGGCCGCCCTCGACTTCTTGCTCGATGGCCGCCAACGCCTTGGGTCGACTTGGCGGTTCTTTGGCGCCGCCGAGCTGACGCACCACCGCCTCGCAGGCGATCTCAAAGCCCAGGTCCGGGTGCCCTCGGGCATCGACTGGTTCGACATGCGGGTCGAGTTTCAGGTGGGCGATCGCACGGTCGCCGCGAAAGAGGTGCTGACCAGCTGGCTTGAAGGTCAGCGGTACGTGCGCCTCGACGACGGCGCCCTGGCGCGTCTGCCCGAGGAGTGGCTCGCCAAGTTTGGTCGGGCCAGCCAGGAGCTGCAGGATCTGCGCGCGGCTGGCGACGGCCACCTGCCGACCTATGCGGCGCCCATCGTGGCCGAGCTGCTCGAAGAAGCCGAAGGCGATCTGACGCCCTGGCGCAACCTGCTCGCGAGCCTTGAAGACTTCACGGGCATCCCCGACTACCCGCTGCCCGAAGGCCTCGACGCCGAGCTGCGCCACTATCAGGAAGACGGCTTTCGTTGGCTGCGCTTCTTGCAGGAGCGCAAGCTGGGCGGCTGTCTGGCCGACGACATGGGCCTGGGCAAGACGATCCAGGCCATCGCGGCCTTGCTCGACGTGCATCAGCGTATGCCCAATGGTCCGCCGTCGCTCGTCGTCGCGCCGACCTCGGTGGTGCACAACTGGGAGATCGAGTGCGGACGCTTCGCCCCGGCTCTGCGCGTCTGGGTGCACCATGGCCCCTTGCGCAACCAGCGCCCCAACTTCGACGACATCGACGTGGTGGTGACCTCATACGCGTTGCTGCGGCTCGACCGCGCCCGGTTCGGCACCCAGCCGTGGCAGTACGCGATCCTCGACGAGGCGCAGCAGATCAAGAACCCGCAGAGCAAGGTCGCTCGCGTGGCCCGCTCCCTCGACGCCCAGCACCGACTCGCGCTGACGGGCACCCCGCTTGAGAACCATCTGCTTGAGCTGTGGAGCATCTTCGAGTTCTTGATGCCCGGCTTCTTCGGCACCCGCGCGACCTTCCAGCGCCGCTATGCGCAGCCGATCCAGCGCGACCTCGACGCGGCCGCCATGAGCTCGCTGCGTCGCCGTCTGCGTCCGTTCATCCTGCGGCGTATAAAGGGTGAAGTGGCTTCCGAGCTGCCACCCCGCCAGGAACAGATCCTCTACTGCGAGTTGGGCGAGGCACAGCGCGCGCTCTATGAGCGGGTCAAGTCGACCTATCGCGACGCCGTCCTGGGGCGCGTGGCCGAGGTGGGCATGGGCGCCGCGACGCTCTCGGTGCTCGAAGCGCTCATGCGCTTGCGGCAGGCGTGCTGCGATCCAGCGCTGCTGCCCTTCACCGAGGCTGACTCAGTGCCGGGCTCTGCCAAGCTCGACCTGCTCGAAGAGACCCTGATCGACATCATCTCGGCGGGCCACCGCACGCTGGTGTTCTCGCAGTGGCCGTCGCTCTTGCGCCGGGTCGTCTCGCGCATCGAGCGCCGCGGCTGGACCTACCTGTACCTCGACGGCCGCACTCAGCAGCGCGGCAACCTGGTTGTAAAATGGAACGACCCCGCGGGGCCGCCCATCTTCCTCATCAGCCTCAAGGCCGGTGGCGCGGGCCTCAACCTGACGGGCGCCGACCACGTCATCCACCTCGATCCATGGTGGAACCCGGCCGCCGAAGATCAGGCCACCAGCCGGGCGCACCGCATCGGCCAGACGAAGCCGGTTATCGCCTACAAGCTCGTCGCCCGCGACACGGTTGAAGAGAAGATCCTTGAGCTGCAAGCCCGCAAGCGCGCCCTGTTCGAAGCCGCCGTCGAGCAGGATCGCCTGGTCGTCGAGCAGCTGACCCAGGCTGATCTTGAAGCCGTCTTCGCGCCCGAGGGCATGGAGGTCGAGCCCCTCGAACGTCGCCAAGAGGGCCCGGCGGTGGCCGAGGCCCCTGCCCCGCCTGCCGTGCCTGGCCCGCTCAAGCGCATGCTGCGACCGGGGGTGCACTTGACGAACGCCCGCGTGCGCGAGCTGACCGGTTGGGGTGCAGCCCGCGCCCGCCGTTGGTTGCGTGAGCAGGTCGAGACGGGCGCGCTGGAGCAGCGTGGCCGCAAGCGCGGCACGCACTACATCGTCCCTGGCTGACAGCGCTCGACGCCGACATCGACCCGGGCTGACAGCGCCGCAAGCTGATAGGGTCCCCGTCTGAATAGACCTGAGGGACCCATGTCGATCCATGGCCATTTCTGGACCTGCGTACCCCATGTGTACGGCGCGTTTCGACCCCCAGCGCTGCAACGCGGCATTGCCTGGGGAGGACGTGGACGCGACGGCGTCGCCGTCGTCGGGCGTCTTCACCTGCCCGCCAACCCCACCGACACCCTCATCGTCGTCGTTCATGGCCTGGGCAGCGACCACAATCGGCCGTACACCCGAACCGGCGCGCGCGCCGCGCTCGACGCCGGCGCCGCCGTCTTGCGCATCGAACTGCGCGGCGGCGGGCTCGACCCGCGCGGCCTCTATCACGCCGGCCTGCTCAGTGACTTCGAGGCCATCCTCGACTCCCCCGCCCTGCGCGAGTTCTCCCGCATCCACGTGCTCGGCTACTCGCTCGGCGGCCACCTCGCGCTGACGCTGGGGGTCGACACGGATGACGATCGCGTTGGGCGGGTCGCCGCGATGTGCGCACCGCTGGATCTGGCGGCGACCCAACGCCATATCGATCGGCGCCGCAGCTTGCCGTACCGCGTCAACGTGCTCGCCGGGCTCAAGGCCAGCTACAAGATGCTGGCGGCCCGCCAGCCCGTGCTGACGCCCTGGTCGATCGTCAAGCGCATCCAGACGATCCGCGCGTGGGACGAGAAGGTCGTCGTGCCGTTCTTTGGCTTCGCCAGTGTTGATGACTACTACACGAGCGTGTCGGCTGGGCCGCGCCTGGACCAGCTCAAGTGTGACGCGCTGATCGTGATGACCCATGGCGATCCGATGGTCCCGATCGACACGGTGCGGCCGTTCCTCGATGCCCCGCGGGTCACGTCGCGGGTGCTGCACAGTGGCGGGCACGTGTACTTCCCATCGAGCGCACATCTGGGATTCGGTGAGGCGCTGGGGGTCGAGGCGCAGAGCGTGGCCTGGCTGCTCGCGGGCTGACTCGGGCGGGCCGCCCGCGATCGCAGTCGACTCAGAGCGGCAGCGCATCCTCACTCATCGACTTGTAGCCCTTGGCGTCCTTGAGCTTTCGCGTCGCCGCGAAGATGGCCGCCGGATCGCTCAGGCTCGCGTCGACCCGCGCCTTGACCGCCGAGGGCCGCATGAACGGGTTCGTCGCCCGCTCTGCCCCGATCGTTGTTGGGATGGTGCACCCGCCCTGGGCCCGCGTCGCCCAGTCACGGCGGATGCGCTCGGCCAAATCGGCGTTCTCGGGATCGATCGACCACGCGAAGCGCAGGTTGTCCTGGGTGTACTCATGCGCGCAGAAGACCTGCGTTTCGGCGGGCAAGGCCGCGAACTGCATCAAGCTCGCGTACATCTTCGCCGGCGGCCCATCGAACAGATAGCCGCAGCCCCCGCCAAACAGCACGTCACCGCAGAACAACGCATCACCGAAGCGGTACGTCAGGTGCCCGTCTTGATGCCCTTCGGTGAGCATCACCTGGCCTGTCAAAGCGCCCACCTGCACCGTGTCGCCGGCCTTGACGGGCGCATTGAGCCCCGGGATTGGCCGGTCAGGGTTGCCCACGACGCGCATGTCATCGAGCAGGCCACGCTTGGCCATGTCTTTGTTGATCCCGATGTGGTCGGGGTGGGTGTGCGTGTTCAGGATCGTCTTGAGGTTGAGGCCGGTGCGCGCGCAGTACGCCAACGTCGGCCCGGCCTCGGGGCCATCAACCACCGCGGCCTCGCCGGTCGCGACGCACTCCAAGATCCAGATCAGGTTGTCCGCCCAGGCGGTCACCAGGTGGACGCGGCCAGCGCCGCCGCAGACAGAGAAGGGCTCGGGCATTCGGGTCACAGCGTGCTTCATGCCTCG
>JBNMOZ010000262.1:0-8042 GCA_051276005.1 Bradymonadia bacterium
GGTCAGTGGCGCAAGAAGGCGTACGGTACCCTGCAGGGGCGCGGCTTGAAGGGGCGCACGTTGGGGGTGCTGGGCTGCGGCAATATCGGCCGAGCGGTCATCGCCCGCGCTTTGGCCTTCGAGATGGAGGTGATCGCCTGGTCGCCCAGCCTCGACGCGGCCAAGGCCCGCGACCTGGGGGTGACGGCCGCGAGTGATCCGGTCGAGGTGGCCCGCGCGGCAGATGTGCTGACGATCCACCTCGCGCTGACGCCGACCACCCGCGGGCTGGTGGGTCCCGCGATCTTCGACGCCCTGCCCACCGGCGCCATCGTGATCAATACGAGCCGCGGTGAGGTGCTGTCTGAGACGGCGCTGGCCGACGCGATCGCGTCAAAGGGAATCCGCGCGGGCCTCGACGTCTTCGCCAATGAGCCCAAGGCGGATGGCGCTTTTGAGTCGGCGATCGCGGCGTCAGCGGGGGTCTATGGCACTCACCATACGGCGGCGAGCACCGCGCAGAGCCAAGAGGCCGTGGCCGATGAGGCGTGCCGGATCGTCGAGGGTTGGGGTGCGACGGGCGAGGCGATCAACTGCGTGAACCTGGCCGCGCAGACGCCGGCGACGCACCAGCTGGTGATCCGGCATGCCGATGAGGTGGGGGTGCTGGCCGGCGTGCTCGCGGGGTTGAGCGAGGACGGCATCAACGTGCAGCAGATGGAGAACATGATCTTCAGCGGCGCACAGGGGGCCGCGTGCGCGCGGATTCAGATCGAAGGCACGCCGTCAGACGCGGCGCTCGACGCGCTGCGCACTGACGATCGCATCTTCGACATCAAGCGACTGGCGCTGTAGCGTCCTTCACCGTTCGACGCCGAGCATCAGGCGATTGGCGCAGCAATCGGCCCGCCGATGGCCTGCAAGTGGGCCGCCTCGAGCTCAGCTTCGGTCAACTGCGCGATCGGCTCGAGGGCCACGTCGAGCACCTCCTGCATGTCCTCGGCGAGGGTGAACTGCATGCCGGCGCGCACGGCGTCGGGCAGCTCGTCGAGGTCGTGGGCGTTGGCCTTGGGCAGCACCACATGGGTGATGCCGGCGCGGTGGGCCGCCAAGATCTTCGACTTGATGCCGCCCACGGGCAGCACCCGACCGCGCAAGGTGCACTCGCCCGTCATCGCCACTTCACCGCGCACGCGGCGCCCGGTGAGCAACGAGACCAGCGCGGTGAACATCGTCACGCCCGCCGAGGGGCCGTCCTTCGGGGTGCCGCCGGCCGGCACGTGGATGTGCAGGTCCTGGTTGTCGAGCGCGTCGGCGGCGATGCCCAACTCTTCAGCGTGGCTGCGCACATAGGTGAGCGCGGCGCGGGCCGATTCGGTCATCACCTCACCGAGCTTGCCGGTGATCTCCAGCTTGCCCTTGCCGGGCATACGCGAGGTCTCGATGAACAGAATGTCGCCGCCCACAGCCGTCCAAGCCAAGCCCGTCGCGACGCCCGGCACGCAGGTGCGCTCGGCCACGCGGTTGCGGTAGCGCGGCTTGCCCAAGTGGGTCTTGAGGTCGTCGGCGTCGACGCGAATGCTCGTGCCCTTGCCCCGCGCTACTTGCAGCGCCGCCGCCCGGCACAGGCGAATCAGCTCACGCTCCAGCTGCCGCACGCCGGCCTCGCGGGTGTAGTTCGCGACGATGCCCTCGATGGCGGCGTCGGTGACCTCGATGTCGGCGAAGGCCGCCTCGCCCGTCAAGCCATGGGCCTCGAGCTGCCGCGGCAGCAGGTGCGTCCGGGCAATCTGAGCCTTCTCGGCGCGGGTGTAGCCCTCGATGCTGACCACCTCCATGCGGTCGCGCAGCGGCGCCGACAGGTTGCTGATCTGGTTGGACGTGCAGATGAAGAGCACCTCGGACAAGTCGAAGGGCATGTCGAGGTACTGATCGGTGAAGGTGCCGTTCTGCGCCGGATCGAGCACCTCAAGCAGCGCCGCTTCGGGGTTGCCCGAGTAGCCTCCGGGGGTGAGCTTGTCGATCTCGTCGAGCAGCATCACCGGGTTCTTGGCGCCGACCTTGCGCAGGCCGTCGATGATGCGACCGGGCATGGCGCCGATGTACGTGCGGCGGTGACCGCGGACAGCCGATTCGTCCCGCACGCCGCCCAGCGCGACGCGCACGAACGGTCGGCCCGTGGCCTCGGCGATCGACTTGGCCAGCGAGGTCTTGCCGGTGCCGGGGGGGCCGGTCAGGCACAGGATGGTGCCCTTGGGGTTGCCGCTGAGCTTGAGCACGGCCAGGTGCTCCAAGAGGCGCTGCTTGACGTCTTCGAGGCCAAAGTGGTCGGCGTCGAGCTGCTCGGCGACCGCGTCTAGATCGGTGGTCACCTCGGCGCGCTCGTCCCAGGGCAGGTCGGCGATGAGCTCGAGGTAGTTGCGGATGACGTTGGCTTCGGGCGACTGACCGGCCGTCGACAAGCGGCTCAGCTCGCGGTCGACCACGACGCGCACGTCGTCGGGCAGCGTGCGCTCTTCAAAGCGGGCGCGCAGCTTGTCGGGCGCGTCGTCGTCGCCCAGCTCTTTGCGAATCGCGGCCATCTGCTCGCGCAAGACGGCCTCGCGCTGTCGCTGACCGAGGCGCTCGCGCACGGCGGCGTCGATCTTCTGGCGCACCTCCTTGGTGGTCAGGATCTCGCCGGCCAGATCGGTGACGCGCTCGAGGCGATCGACCACGTCGAGGGTGAGCAGGGTATGCACGCGCTGGCTGAAGGTCAGGTCGAGCGCCGAGGCGAGGCGGTCGGCGAGGCGGCTGGGCGAGGGGTCGGTGTGCCAGGCGGCGAGGGCTGCGGCCAGGGGGGTCTCGCCCTCGACCAGCTCGCCCAGACCTGCGGCGAGGCTCTCGGCCATCATGCGTGCCTTGGCCGAGTCACCCGACGGCTCGGTGATCGGCTCCACCTCGGCGGTCCAATACGGGACGGTCGAGGCCAGGGCGGTGAGCACCACGCGGCGCTGACCACTCAAGGCGACCATCTGCACGCCATTGCGACCGCGGCGCACGTCGAGCACCTGGGCGACGGTGGCGATGGGGTGCAGGTCGGCGAAGGTGGGGTCGTTGACCTTGGGATCGCGCTGAACGGCGATGATCACCTCGGGTCGCTCCCGGGGGTTGCCCAGCGCTCGAACAAGGGCCATCGACTTTCGGCGACCAACGGGGAGGGTGCGGACGGTGCCCGGCAGGATGACGCCACCGCGCAGCGGCAGAACCGGGAGGGCGTCAGAGAAGAGGGCGTCCGAGTGCGGTGCGTCGGTGATCGGTGTGTCGGCCATGACTGAGGTCCTTAACTGAGCGGGTCGCTCGAAGGGCGCCGAGAGCGCGTGATGAATGAAAAGCTGGTTTCGTTCACGAGCATGTCAACCCGGCGTGGTCACTTTCTCATCCTTCGGCAGAACATTGAGAATTAGTGAATCCTCGACCTCGACTTGTCCATCCCGCGCGCTCGAACCACGCCCTGAAATCAACAGGGCGGTCAGCATCTTGGCCCATATTCAATTGACTCAAACCTACGCTGACGTGCTCTATACGCACATGCGGACGTTCTGGTTCTGGGCTTTGATATTTGTGCTGGGCTGCTTTGGTTCGGGGTCGGACTTTCTCGATCAGCGGACCGATTGTGAGCTCAACGGGCTGCTGCCGGTGGGCGAAGCGCGCGTCGATGAGAGCGGCTGCCGGCTGTGCACCTGCACCCCTGACGGTCTCGCCTGCGAACCCGTCGAATGCGTCGCGCCCGAGATCGAGGTCGAGCCCGAGGCGGGGCCGCAATGTCCCACTGGTCGGGTCACGGGCCGGGTCTGCTCGCCCAACGGTGAGAGCATCCCCGGCGCGGACGTGCTCGCGGCCACGACGGACTGCGCGGGGCGCGCCCAGATCGTTCAAACAACCAGCGACGGCGCCGGCAACTTCGTGCTCGAGGGCCTCACGCCCGGTGCGACCACGATCACGCTGGCCGCGGGGCGTTTTCAGACGCGCCACGACGTCGACGTCGAGGCCGGGCGCACGGTGCCGCTGGACGGCGACGGCGACGACAAGCGCTGCCTGGCGGCCGATGCGGCGCGCATGGCGGTGATCACCGGCGACTACGACGCCATCGAGGACGTGCTGAGTCGCCTCGGCTTCGAGTACGACCTGTACTGCGGCGACGGCGGTCAGACCTGGCCGGCGCGCGCCCTGCTGGGCGATTGGGAGCGGCTGCGCACCTACGACATCGTCTTCCTTAACTGCGGCGCGCACCTCAACCTGGATCGCCCCGAAACGGGCCCGCAAATTCGCGCCAACCTGCGCCGCTTCGTCGATGAGGGCGGGTCGGTCTACGCCAGCGATCTGTCGGCCGGTGTTGTGTCGCGGGTCTGGCCAGGCGCGGTGCAGTTCGAGCTGCTCGAGACGGGCCAGCTGCAGGTGGGCGAGTGCTGCACGTGTCTGGACTGCCCGGCGGAGTGCAACTACGCCGAGCTGTGCCTGGATTGCTGCAGCAGCCCCACCGATGCATGCGCCGAGCGGCTCGAAGTGGGCGGGGGCTTTCGCGGCGTCGTCGAGGCCCAAGTCGTGAGCCCGGCGCTGGCGGCGTTCTTGGGGCGCGCCCGCTTTGACATCGACTTCGATCTGCAAAACTGGGTGGGCATCTCGGGCATCAGCGTGGCGTCTGACGTGCTGGTGCGCAGCGCGGCGCGGCCACTGATGGTGCTGTTCGGGGCGGGGGACGCCGGCGGGCGCGTGGCCTACACCAGCTTTCACACCGAGACGCAGGTCGATGAAGACGTCGAGCTGATCCTGCGGGCGCTCATCTTTCAGCTTTGACCGACTGCCGCGGGGCTCGGGCGGGCTCGTGTCCGCCGGCCGACCGGGGGCTTCTATGTGTGGCGTCGAGCTCGATGGCGAGCTTGTCCCAGCCCGCGCCCATCGCGCGCTCGGTGAAGAAGATCTTCTCGTAGAATGAGGAGTACTGGACCGGCGCGAACAGGGTGTCGATGTTGCCCATGTTCTGTTCTTGGGCCGCAGACCAGGTCGCGGCGTCGTCGGGGCCGTATTCGGCCTTGGCTGCGTTGGCCATGTACTTCGCGTGCAGCGCCATGCCGGCCTCGTACGCGGCGCGGGCCTTGACGGCCTTCGCGTTGTGGTAGTCGTTTCACTCGCTGTCGGCAGCGGCGCATTGGCCAATAGCCTTTGCGGCTCCGCAGCCCGCGAGCGCGCGGGGCAAGAGGGCGAGCGTGAGGGGCAAGAGCCCGTACATCGGAGTCTCTTGAGCGTGGGTCGAGGTTGACGGCGACATTGGGGCATAGGCGAAGCCGAGGCGACGCTTTCAGCGATCAGGGCTCGGTCAGGGCGACTCGAGGGTGCGATAGCCGGCCACGAACTGCTTCGTGTACAGCCAGGCGCCTACGTAGCCAATGGCCAGGCCAACCCAGAGCGCGATCTCGGTGAACCAGCCCAGAAACGGCTCAATCTGGGGGATGAGCTCGGCGGTATGGGTGAAGTAGAGCACGAAGTTCCAACACAGGAAGTTGGTCTTCACCTTGCCCCACATGTTGCTCGATATGTCGATCTGATGGGTCGCCATGAAGCGCCGGATCGAGCCCACCCAGAACTCGCGGAACAGGTAGACGACGATCACGAACGGGGTTGGGCCGAGGGGCTCGGTGACCAGCAAGACGAGCAGGGTCACCTCGAAGACGAGGTCGGCGAACTGATCGAGGATAGCGCCCAGGTAGGTGACCTGATTGCGCTTTCGGGCCAGGTAGCCGTCGAGGTAGTCGGTGCCGCCCACCACGACGCCGACCATCAGACCCAGCGCCTTGAAGCCCATCAGATACGCGACGACCGCCACGGGCAGCAGCGCGATCCGAGTCAGCGTGATCACGTTAGGTAAGGTGCGGATGTCTTTGGAGAAGTCGGCCATCAGGTGTCCCCGGTTCGCAGGATGGGCGCGACCACCGGGGCGTTGACGGCGCGCAGGATCTTGAGCAGCTCAGCGGGCGACTCGACCACCAGATCGGGGCTGACCACGCTGGCGCTCAGCTCGGCCTCGGAGATCTCGCCGGTGAGGGTGAGGACCGAGATGAGCCCATGTTGGAGGCCCAGCATCATGTCGGTGTCGAGCTGATCACCCAAAATGATGGTCTCGGCCGCGATGGTGCCCAAGCGCCGCAGGCCGGCCTCGCACATGCCGGCTTCGGGCTTGCCCAGGATGATGGGGTGTAGACCGGTGGTGACGGCGATGGCGGCGATGATGCCGCCCGCGTCAGGCAGCAGCCCGCGGGGATCGATGCAGGTGCGATCGGCGTGGGTGCCGTAGTAGGGCAGCCCCCGCGCGACCAGCAGGCAGGCGTCGGCCAGGCGCGCATAGGTCAACGTCGTATCGAAGCCCAGCAGCACGCAGTCAGGATCGTCTGCGAAGACGGTCGGGGTGAGGCCATACCGGCGGCAGGCGTCTTCGAGGGCGGGCGTGCCCAGCACGAAGGGGCGCCGCAGATCGCTCTTCTCGGCCAGCCACTGCGCGCTCGCGTCGCCCGACGTGAGCACGTCATCGACCGCGATCGGCATGCCCAGCGCGCCGAGCCGCTCGACGTAGGCCTCGCGAGATTTGGATGAGTTGTTGGTGAGCACCAACCGGGGGTGCCCCTCGAGCGCAGCCATCAACTCGACAGCGCCAGGCATGGCGCGTTGGCCCACATAGAGCGTGCCGTCCATGTCGGTGAGCACGCCACGCACGTTTGCAAGGCGCGCGCGTAGACGATCATCCATTCGCCGCTCCTCTCGTCGAACCGGGTTGAAAAAATGCGAGACTGGACCTGAGCGGGCCGAATCGTCAAACTGCGCGGCAGTCAGGAGCGACCGGATGCGCAAAAATACCCAATGAGTAAAGACGCCGAAGCGGCAAGCGGAGCCCCACGCCGATCGAGCATGGACGAAGCCAGCAATATGGCTCGGCTGATCATGGACGATTGGAGGCGCTTCTTTCGGACCCACGGCGTGCCGGTCAAGGGCGTTTGCCGCGCCGCCAAGCGCGTCATGGACCTGGGCGCCCAGGCCACGGTCCCGCCTCAGCCGGTCTCGGTTCAGCCTTCTCGAGCTCACGGTGATCGCGTTGGGGCGCTGACAACGCGCGTCGCCGAGCTTGAGGCCGAGTTGGCTCGCTTGCGCAAACCCACCGATCAGTCGTAGTCGGCCAAATGTCGCCGGCGCCCGCCGGTGAGCCGATCTTCCTGCGCGCTCAAACACAGCACACACACCGTCGTCCACGGCATGAGCACCATGCGCTTGATGGGGATCGGCTTGTCGCAGTCGGCGCACATGCCGAAGTCTTCGGGATCGCGGTCGATGCGCTTGAGGGCGCCGTCGATCTGGGCGAGCGTTTGCATGCGCACCTTGTTGCGGTTCGACGCGATGACCTGGCTCATCTCGCTGAGCGGCTTGGCGTCGTCGTCGATCTTGCTCACGGCGTCATCGCGCAGTGGATCGATGCGCACGCTGCCCTCTTCGCGCAGCGCGTCGCGGCGCTCGTTGAGCAGGGCACGGAGTTCGTCGAGGGCGTCAGGGCTCATACCTGCCGATTATCACTGACGAGCGGATGCCGCAACTCAGCAGACCGGCTAGGGTGCATGTCTACAGAAAGGTCGAGCATGATCAGCAGATGGGTAGGGTTAGCGGCGCTCTGCGTCGGGCTCAGCGTGGCGCTCTTGGGGTGCATCACCGAGGACGAGGTGGCCGAAGACATCAACCAGGACAGCGACGGGGACGGGTTCTCGGTCGAGGCCGGTGACTGCGACGACACCGATCCCAATCGCAGCCCCGAGGTGCAGGAGATCTGCGACGACGGCATCGATCAGGACTGCAACGGCGGCGACATTCGCTGCGCGGTGCAAGACGACGATCGCGACGGCTTCTCGGTGGGCGACGGCGACTGCGACGATCGCGATCCGAACACCAACCCCGACGCGGTCGAGGACTGCGGCGACGGCGTCGATCAGGACTGCAACGGCGCCGACCTGCTGTGCGTTGACGCGGATCGCGATCGCGACGGCTAC
>JBNMOZ010000263.1:0-8042 GCA_051276005.1 Bradymonadia bacterium
TGTCGCGCACTGGGTGTCGCGCGCTGGGTGTCGCGCGCTGGGTGGCCTTCACTGGCCGCGGTCACTGAGGGGCCGTCATCGGGTGCTCACTGGATGTCTCACTGGATGTCTCACTGTGCGTAGCGCCGCAGGACGGCACCCGGGTTGCGCACGCTGGCCGCCATCCACTCGGCGAGCAGTCGCTGGCGGCGGGCGTCGGGCATATCACCCATCTGGCCGATGTGGGCGCGCCGCCGGGTGGCGACCGACTGCAAGGCCATGCCCACGCTCACTGACACGTTGAAGCTCTCGGTGAATCCGTACATCGGGATGCGGAAGACGCCGTCACAAGCCGCCATGGTCTCTTCTTGCAGCCCTTCGGCCTCATTGCCAAAAAGGACGACCAGAGGCCGGTCGACCGGCAGCTGCTCGAGGGTCAACGTGCCGCGCGGCCCTGCGCCGAAGATGCGCATCTCGCGCTGGCTGGCCCAGTCGATGAGCGCCGCCCCGGTGTCGACGCGATGCAGCTCGATCCAGTTGTGGGCGTGCGCCGTGACGTGACGGTTATGATAGCCGTCATCGCCGATCGGGAAGGCGTTGCGCAGCTCTGCGGCGACGATATCCATTAGACCCAGGCCCTCGGCGGTGCGCAGGCAGGCTGACCCATTATGGTTGCGATATAAATCCTCGACGCCCAGCGCGACCGAGCACAGTCGCTGCGCGAGCACGGTATCGAGCCGGGCACGGCGGCTGTCGGACAGCAACGGGGTCAGCGCGTTTATGACCGCTGATGCGGGCCACTGGGCGCCGTCGACTTCGATGATAGGGCTTTGGACTGACACGCTGTCTCCTTCCCAAGAGCGTCGTGCTCCCGCGTGGTGCAGAGAGCGCAGTGCAGATAATGCATTGGGCGCCTCGGCGTAAAGGGGGCAGCACATCCGCGCGTTCTGCTTGCTGTGACCTTCAAAAACAGTCTACATCCGCGCTGAGACTGCACGCGCTCTGTAGACACGCGTTCTGCGTAACCGAAGGGAAAACACGATGACCCAAACTGCTTTCACGGATGGCCGCGCCCTGGTCAGCGAGTACGACATTCGCCCGAGCGGCGTGGTGCATCGCAACCTGGGCGTCGACGCTCTCTATCAAATCGCCGTCCAGCGCGGCCAGGCGACGGTGATGGCCAATGGCGCGCTGTTGCAAGACACGACGCCCTATTTCGGCCGCGCCGCCAAGTCGAGCTTCTACGTCAACGATCCCACCGCGCGCTTTAATGGCAAGTCGCTGGATGAGCTGATGGCCTGGGGCGATCCGGCCGCTGGCGAGTACGACAACCTGCCGATCGACCCGAGCGTGTATCAGCGCCTTCGGGCGCGGGTCATCGCCCACCTGTCCGCGACCGGCGACCTGTATGTCTGCGACGGCCTCAGCGCCCGGACCGCGCGCACTCAGCTCAACATTCGCGTGGTGACGGGGCGGGCGCCCAGCGCGCTGTTTGCCCGCAACATCTTCCTCAAGCCCACCGCCGACCAGATCGCCAAGTTCGCGCCCGATTGGACGATCCTGCACGCACCCGAGGTTGAAGCCGAAGAGGCCGATGGCACCCACGGCCCGGCGTTTATCATCACCGATCTGGCCGGCAAGACGACGATCATCGGCGGCACGAAGTATCACGGGCAGATCAAGAAGAGCATCTTCGCGGTGCAGAACTTCACGCTCCCGCTCGATGGCATTCTGACGATGCATGCCGGCGCCAGCGAGGGCAATACGGGGCTCTCCGCGATTCATGCCGGGCTCTCGGGCACGGGCAAGACCACCCTGAGCAACACCGGCCACCCGGTCGCTGACGATCAGATCATCGTCGACATCCACAGCAAGGACGTCAACGCGGTCATCAGCAACATGGAGGGCGGCCAGTACGCCAAGACCGAGAACCTGCGCCGCGAAAAAGAGCCCGAGACCTACGACGCGATCGTCTTCGGCACCACCGCCGAGAACATCCACGTCGACGACAGCGGGGCGCCCGACTACGCCAACACGCGCATCACGGCCAACGGCCGGGTTGGCTATCCGTTGGAGTACGTGCCCACCGCGAAGGCGAGCGGCTGCGCCAAGGCGCCGGCGAACATCACCTTCTTGACGGCCGATGGCTTCGGCGTGCTGCCGCCGGTGGCGCGCCTGACGGTCAATGGCGGCAAGTACCACTTCGCCATGGGCTTCACGAGCAAGATGCCGGGCACCGAGAAGGGCATCACCGCGCCCAAGCCGACCTTCTCGGCGTTCTTCGGCAAGCCCTTCATGCCGCTCAAGCCGGTCTACTACATGGACCTGCTGGCCGAGCTGATCGCCACCCATGGCACCGACGTCTGGTTGGTCAATACGGGCTGGTTGGGGCCGAATCATCCGGGCCGCGGTCGCGTCGACATCCTCGTGAGCAAGGCGATCATCAACGCCGTGCGCGACGGCCGCGTGAACATGGACGACAACAACTTCTGGTACGACGAGCGCTTCAAGCTGCACGTGCCCAAGACGGTGCCGGGTGTCGATCCCAGAGTGCTCGATCCGCGCAACGCGTGGAGTGACGAGGCGGCGTACGTAAAGTCGGCTGATGAGCTGGCTGGGATCTTCCACACGGCCGCCAACAAGATGGAGCTGCCGGCCGATGTGCTGGCGTCGGGCCCCGCCCCCGCCGGCTGACGAGCTGGCCGTCGACGCGGGCGCCTGTCGACCGCGTCCGCCGGCTACGGCCGAGCGCTGACCTCAATGCGGGCGTCGAGCAGAAGCCCGTGTCGGTTGTCGATGGTGTCGTTGTCGCAGTCGAGCGCCGCGAAGGTCATGAACCGCGTATTGGCCAGAGCCACCACGTCAATCGTCTGCAGATAGGCCAGCCGCGAGCTTCGTCGCGTCTCGCACGCGCTGAGGTAGTGCCGGCGCCCATCGAGCAGCATCTCCACCTGCACCTCACCGCGGTCACTCGACCCAGTCCGCCCCCGAAATCGCACCAGCGTGCGATCGGGGTACTGCGCGCGCAGCACGTCCAGGTCGAAGGTGACCCCGATGTTGGCGTGCAGCTCGACGATGTTCGCGGCCGTCGTGAGCGGGTCGACCTGCTCGCCGTAGCTCAAGGGCCCCTTGGCAGGTGGGGTCGATGAGAGGGGCGAGTTGACCCGGTCGGCGAAGTCGTACCGCAGCGCGGTGCTGCTGATGTCGATCCCGCCGGCGAGGCTCGGGCGGAAGACCCAGTCGACGACCGGGGCCTGCGAAGCGCCAGCGTCGAACGCACCATCGCCCCTGACGGCGTCCTCAGCGTAGCCCGGCACATAGCGCCGCGCGACGCCGGGGCGTCGGCCATCGCCCCCCACCAGCAGGTCCTCGATGTAGAGGGTCAGCGGCCCCTCGTCGATGGCGCCATCGCAGTCCTCGTCGATGTCGTTGGGGCCGATGTCGGTGTCGGCGTTGGGCTCGAAGACACAGCGCACCGCGCCCGCCTCGCAGACCTGCGATCCCGCGCAGGCGTCCACCGCGCAGGCCACGGGCACGAAGTCCTCGTCGAGTCGGTCGTCGCAGTCATCGTCGATGCCGTCGCAGGTCGCATCGAGTTGGTTCTGGAAGTTGATGCAGGCCACCGCGCCATCGACGCAGTAGGTCTGGCCCATGCCGCATGCCGGGCGGTCGGGATCGATGAGGCAGTCCACGACCGGGCTGTCCTCATCGGTGGTGCCATCGCAATCATTGTCGAGGCCGTCGCACACCTCGACGCTGGCCTGGACGCGCGCGAGGCAGGGTCCGCCGCACGCCTGCTCACCGTCGTCGCAGACGCCGTCACGACCCGTATCGCATGGCGTCGGTGAGACCTGTTCGTCGGTCACAGCGTCGCAATCGTCGTCTTCGCCGTTGCACACCTCGAGGCCGCCCTCAAACGCGCCTTCACAGGGGCCAAACGCGCCTGCCTCGCAGCGCTGGGTGCCTGCCAGGCAGGCGCCGATGTTGAGCCCGCAATCCTGAATCTCGCCCGGATCGCAGGTACAGGCCTCGTCGGTCCGGCCGTCGCAGTCATTGTCGAGGCTGTCGCATCGGGTCTCTTCGGCCTGGTAGTTCGCGTTCGCGAGACCGTGATTGCAGGCGGCGTAGTTGCCGTCGAGGCACCCGGCCGAGTCACCCGAGCAAACCCCGGCGGTCAGCGCGCAGGGCCGCCGGGGCTGTTGCTCGTCGATCCGGTCGTCGCAATCATCGTCCGCGCCATTGCAGACCTCGTCGCTGGGCATGCACGGGCCTCGATCGGGCAGCGCGCCGTCCAGGCCGGGTGCGGCATCGGCGCCGGGTGACATGTCGGTCGCCGCGTCGCGTCGATCGGCGTCCGCGGGCGCCGCCGCGTCGTTGGGCGCCGGGTCCACGGGGGCGATCGCCGGGAAGTCATCGACGCAGCCCGCCATGTTCCCGATCGCCCCGACCCCGACCGTCAGGCACACCCACCACTTAAGGCCTCGTCGCATGAACCCTCCCAAGATGCGGACAGAGTATAATCATCTCGCACTTCACGTCAGGAGAGCCATGTCGGTTCCCGGTCCACAAGCGACACGCATCGACGCCGGCACCCACCGGTGGTGCGGCTGCGCGCGTTCCTGCGGTCTTTGTCCAACCCAGGCCGAATGCGAGGGTCAGGTGTTCGTGATCGAGCGTACGCGGGTTCTCGGCGTCTGTCGGTGCGGACGTACGCAGACGCCGCCCGAATGCGACGGCAGCCACGCGGCGAGGCGGCCCAGCCTGCTGCGCCGCCTCGCGCGCCGGCTATCGCGGTGAGCGCTTGATGACGAAGCCGACGTCGGGCGGAAGGTCGACGTCGCTCACCGACCCAAGGCGCTTGAAGGCCTTGTAAAGACCCGTGATTCGCTCGCGCGCCAGCACGCTCACCGCCAGCACTCCGCCGGGTCGCAGCACCCGCCACAGCTCGTCGATGGCGGGCGTCGGGTCGGCGAAGTCGATCAGCGCCGTCACGCAGAGCACGAGCCCGAATTGTCGATCGGCGAAGGGCAGCCGATACAGGTCGCCCTGCACCCGCTGACCCGCGCCCTTGCGCAGCATGCCGCCGGACGCGTCGAGCCCGATGAAGGGCAGGCCGGTGATGCGGGCGGCCAAGCAGGTGCCACAGCCGGCGTCGAGGCGGGGTCCCTCATGGGCGCCGACGGCCGCCAACAGCCCCTCGATTTTTGGCCGTTGCTGTGCCTCGAAGGTCGCGTCGTACTGGGCGGCGAACCGATCGTACGTGGCCTGAAAGAAGCGCGCGTCCATGCTGACTACTGCGCCAGCGCGCGCAGATAGGCGTCGGCCTGGGGCTCGCTGGCCGCCTTGAAGCGCGCGCGGGCCTCGTCGAGGCGGCCGGCCTCATACAGCAGAACGCCCGCGTTCAAGTCGGCCGGATACCCGATCACGTTGCGCAGCTCTTCGGCGGCGACCAAGCGAGACTCGAGGGTGCCCTTGGCCTGCGCCTCGACCTTCCATCGCAGGTGCCACGTGCGCTCCGCGCGGGTCACGAAGGCGTCGAGCGGCATGCTCTGCGTCAGGGGTGCCATCCAATGACGCAGAAACAATGCCTGCACGAAGGGCATGTCGCGCAGCCTGCCGTCGACGATGAACCCGGCGTCTTGGGCGAACCGAACGAACCCGCCGCCCAGGTCGATGTATGCGGAGACGGGCGGCGCTGGGTTGGGCATTTCGAGCGCGGCTTCGAGCGTCATGCCCGACTTCGCGCACCAGGCAAGCAGCGCGTCGACGGCGTCGATGAGCGCCACGCCACGCTGTCGACCCAGCTGCACGAAGGCCTCGGGGCTGGTGCGCTGCACAAACTGCCAGGCCTCGGTGCGCACCGTGTTCGCGGCCGCCAGGAAGCTTGGCGACGTGCGCGGATCTGCCCCGCCCGCGACCTCGCTGCGGTTCGCTTGGACCACCGCCGGGATCAGCACGTCGGCCGCGATCGGCTTGGAGTCGGTGACCGCTTCACGATAGGCCGCCCATGTCGCCGGTGAGACGGGGGCACGCACCATCTCGATAGGCATCGAGCGCTGCGTCAGGTACCAGCCCGCGCCGATGAGGGCGCCGACGACGAAGAGGGCGGCGATGAGTTTGCGCATGGGCAGCACTATAGTCGGCGCCCGCCCGCCACGCTCCCCTTGTCGCGTTCGGTGCGGGCGGGCATGCTGCCGTCCGATCGCGGGCCGCGGAGGCAGAGTGGCGTTCTACGACTTACAATA
The DNA here is from genome assembly GCA_051276005.1 of Bradymonadia bacterium. Taxonomy (GTDB): domain Bacteria; phylum Myxococcota_A; class Bradymonadia; order UBA7976; family UBA1532; genus JBNMOZ01. Next base: position 6,225 of record JBNMOZ010000263.1, read on the forward strand.
TCAGCGCGGGCGGCTCGCGGTGCCGCGCGAGGTCGACATCGACCAAGCGATCGCGTTGGACGCGTGCCAAAGGCTCCTGGGCGCCCGCATCGACGCCAGCGCGATCCTCTGGTTGGAGCTGCGCGCCCTCGCGTCGGATATCTCCTGGTGGGATCGCGAAGACCATTTCGTCTTCTTGGTCGGCGATTGGCATAACCGGCAGCGCCTCGAGATCCCCACGACCAGCTTGAATGCCGGCAGCTTGGATGGGCTCGTCAACCTGTCCAGCGAGGCGCGGTTGAGCCTGGCGCAGGTCGCGGTCGCCCTCGCTTTCGCCTGGGATGACCCCACCGAGCGCACGCGGCTCGAGCCGGGCCGATGGCGCCGCAGCCTGTCTGGGCTGAGCGTCAGCCATCGCGTTGAGGGCGTGGGTGACGACGACCGACCGGGCGGCACGCTGCAGGTTGAGCTGCTCGACCCGCGCGCCGCGGATGACGCCACCAAGCCCCTCGATGGCGCGTTGACGCTGCAGCTGATTCAATTGTCCAAGCGCAGCGGCAAGCCGCTCAAGCCGCGCAAGGCCCCCAAGTCTCTGGCCGTCGCCGACCGTAAGATGCGGCTGCCCGAGGGTGATCGGCGCGCGTTGCGCCTGGCCGAGCAGCGCCAACTGATGGGGCATATTCGCACCTACCGCTACGGCGACTCGGTGACCGTCGACGCCGAGGTCAGCCGGCTCGACGCGGAGCTGTTCGAGGCCCTCGCCGAGGTCAGCGTGGTGCTGTTTAGGGGCAAGCCGTTGACCCTGGGCGGGCCCGTCTGGCGGCCCTGTCTGCGAATCCTGGACGGCGAGCAGGGCCTCAAGCTGCGCTGGCTTGAGCGACCGGTGGCGCTGTATCCGACCGGCTTCGTCATCGACGCCGAGCATGCGCTGCGGCGCCTCGCGCCCGACTTGCCGCCCATGGTGCTGCACCTGCTCACCGATGAGACCCCGTTGCCCGCGATCCCGGCGGGCGAGATCGATGCCTTTGTTGAGGACTTCGTGCTCAGCGCGGGCGTGCCGGTGCGCATCGAGGCGCGCAGCCTGCAGGCCAGCCGGTCGCGCCCCGTGCCGCGCCTGCTGTTGACCGAGCACGGGACCGGCCTGCAGATCGAGGCCCGCTTCGGATATGGCGATGCCCAGGTCGATCCGGCCGCGGCGGTGCATGTGATTCAGGCAGACGAGCGCCTCGTGCAGCGTGACCGCGCCGCCGAGGCCGAGGCGCTGGCCCAGCTCGATGACCACCTGCCGAGCGCGCCGCCGGTGCGGCTCGAGGGCGACGCGGTGTTCGACTTCATGCTCGACGCGTTGCCGGCCCTGCCTGATTGGACGGTCTTCTTCGACGACGCGGCCCGCGCGAAGCGACCCAACGGCACGATCCGCGCCCAGACATCGCTGCAGTCGGGGGTCGACTGGTTCGACCTGCAGGTCGACTTCCAGGTGGGCGGCAAGAAGATCTCGCAGCGCGAAGTGTTGCGGGCCTGGGCCGAGGGGCACCGGTACGTTCAGCTGGGCGATGGCGGCGTGGCGCGGCTGCCCGGCGAGTGGCTCAAGCGGCATGGCGCCGCGCTCGCCGAACTCAACGAGCTGCGCAGCGCGACCGACGGCAAGCTGGGGGCCTTCGCGGCGCCGCTCGCGGCCCGGCTTCTCGACGAGGTGCCGCCGGACTTGGCCAGGCGCTGGGCGAGCATCGCCGAGAAGGTGCAGCGCTTCGACCGGGTCGCGGATCGGCCGGTCCCCAAGACCGTCAAGGCGACCCTGCGCGACTACCAGCATCGTGGCTTTCGGTGGCTGTGTACGCT
>JBNMOZ010000264.1:0-8015 GCA_051276005.1 Bradymonadia bacterium
CGCGTCAAGGAGAACGACGGTGCCTTCGGCTTCAACGCGGCGACCGAAGAGTACGTCGACATGATCAAGGCCGGCATCATCGACCCGACCAAGGTCGTGCGTCACGCGCTGCGCAACGCCGCCAGCGTTGCCTCGCTCATGATCACCACCGAGGTGCTCATCGCCGACAAGCCCGAGCCCAAGAAGGCCGGCGGCGGCGGACCTGGCGGCGGCGGCATGCCTGACTACGACTTCTAAAGTCTAAGTCTGGTGCTTGAAAGAGGCGGCCTTCGGGTCGCCTTTTTCTTTTCGGACGGGGTTCTTTGGGCAACCAATCATCGGACGCCGGATTCACTCGAAGACGGCCGGGATGTCTTTGGACTCCGACGACTCTTGTCCCGCTGACGTCTGCGGCGAGGGCGACACGGCCTGTGCAGCGTGGGTCGCCAAGGACTTGCTCGAGGGCAACACCGAGAAGGCGACCTGCAAGTTCCTCACGGATGACGCCGACTATCAAAAGTGGCTCACGGCCGCCAAGACGTCTCGCGCCAAGGCCAAGGCCAAGACCGCTAAATAGCTGACCCGGTTTCATGAATGAGCGCACTGGCGCGCGCCCAGCCGCGTCGGGACTACTGTTCAGTGATCCCTACTGGCAGGCAATCAGGCATTCCGCATAGCCTGGGTCTACGGGCTCTCCGCAACTCGCCGCACAGTCGCCGCCGCCGCCAGCGCCGCCGCCAGCGCCGCCGCCAGCGCCGCCGCCAGCGCCGCCTTCTGCCGGGGTACTCATGCATGGCCCCGTGCACTCGCCCTGACAGCTACAATCGGCCCCGGCGCCCTGTACCAAGCAGGTTCCTTCGGTGCAGTCGAAGTCACACGTCGCGCCCGCAGTGCAGTTGAACTGGCACTCCTGGCCTGGACGGCACGTCGCCGAGCATTGCGATCCGCCGGCACACTCAACGTCACAACTTGCCTCCTGCGCGGTGCAGTCGTTGTCGCAAGTCTCGCCGTCGCGACAGACCTCGCTGTTGCCAGACTGGAGGCCGTCGTCGTCTCCGCAGGCTACGAAGAACAATGCGGCAATGGCGAAGGACATCAGGGGGACGAATCGACTCATGTTTTCCTCGTTGGCGTCTTTGGATATGCGCGCCGGCCAACTCTCGTCGAAATGCCGGTGCCAAACTTGTACCGAATGAGCGATGCCATGACGACGGAATAGAAAAAGGCGACCCATCGGATCGCCTTTTGTCTCTCACCTTGAGTTCCGAGAGACTCAGGGCATTGCGCGCCATGGCTTGGGCACGATGACCCAGTGGCCGTTGACGTGTGCCAGCCCGTCAAACGCCATGCCCAGGGTCTCGCCCGGCTTGACGAACTTGAAGCGGTACAGCGTGATGCCCGGCTTCATCTCGCCCGCGATCTTCTTATAGCCGCCGGGGAACTTGCCCGCCGCCTCATTGCCGGCCTTGAAGTCGTCGGTGGTGGCCGCGAACAGCAGCAGCGCCGTCTGGCCATCCTTGGGCTTGAGCACCAGGGCGCCCGCGTCCCAGGCCGGGGCGTACATGGCGTCGAGCTTGCCGGCGAACGCGTCGGTGTACAGCGCCTTGTAGTCGTCCTTGGTCGGACGCAGCGCCTTGGACATGCCTGCGAAGTCTGCGCCGGGCTTGATGAAGCTCTCGAGCAGCGCCTTCGCGCCGGCCATGGTGCCCGGGTGGTCGAGCCGCGTCGCCTTGGCTGCCTTGGGCGCGTCGGACTTGGGCGCGTCGGCCTTCTTCGAATCAGCCTTGTCGCCGCCGCTCGCGGCCTTCGCCGGCTCGCCCGACTTGGGGGTCTTCGGATCGCCGTCTTTGCTGCCACACCCGACCGCGAGGGCCAGGACTGCGAGGAGGATGAGACGCATGCGATACTCCAGTTGCGTGAGGGGACGGGGTATCAAGGGGGTGGATCGCCGTCAATGCAACCAATGCAAACAGTTGAAACCGAATGGAGGCGCACATGGAGGCGCAAAACGGGGCGCAGCTGCGCACCACCGCGAACGGCATCGACTTCGAGTGCCTGACCTGGGGCAAGGCCGGACCGCTGGTGCTCTTGCTGCATGGCTTCCCTGATGATCCGCACGCCTGGACAGCCATCGGCGAAGGCCTGGCGGCGCAAGGCTTTCGGGTGGTGGCGCCCTATTTGCGCGGATACGGGCCCACACGCCCACCGGCGGACGGCGACTACTCGCTGATGGCGTTGGGCGAAGACGTCGCGGCGCTGATCGCGGCCCTGGGCGCCGAGCGTGCCGTCGTGGTGGGGCATGACTGGGGCGCGGTCATGGCCTGGATGGGTGCGGCGTTGGCCCCCGATCGCGTCGACGTGGTCGTCGGCATGAGCGTGCCCCCGCTTGGGGCGCTGCTGCGAGCCGCGACGCCGGCCCAACTCAAACGCAGCCGCTATATGGGCGTCTTTCAGCTGCCCGCGATCGCCGAGGCCAGCGTGCGCTCTGGCGGCATAGAGCGGCTGTGGCGGCGATGGAGCCCGGGCGTTGAGCCGTCTTCGGCACATCTCGATCACGTCAAATCGACGCTCTCTACGACGGGCAGCTTGAGCGCGGCGCTGGGCTACTACCGCAGCCTCCTTCAGGACAGCGTGCGGCGGCCACGGCGCTGGTGGGCCGGGTGGCGGCTGGCGCTGCGCCCGATCCCGGGGCGCGCCGTCGTGGTGCACGGCACCCGCGATCGCTGCATCGCGCCGCCCGCGTTCGCCAACCTCGACCGGCACTTCATGCAGACTCCCACCGTGCATGCCCTCGACGCGGGCCATTTCTTGCCCACCGAGGCCCCCGAAGAGGTGTTGGCGATCATCACGCGGGCGGCTCATGATGCTTTGGTGACACAGCGATGATGTTCGGGTGGCGCGGCTGGGATCCGGGCCCGGCATGCTGCGCGTCTGCGTCCAAGGAGGCTGTCATGCGCGCGTATCGACTCGGACTGCTCGCGATGCTGCTGGCGTCGCTGGCTGCATGCGGGGCCGGCGACAAGATGGCACCGGCGTCGGTCGATCACCCACCCCCCGGGCCGCGTTTCGCCCACCTGGCCATCATCGATGGCGGCCCGCTGGTCGGCATGCATTTCACGCATTTCGGCGTCAACCCGACGGTCGACACGGCGGAGCAGGCGGAGTCGAGCTTCGGCTTGCGCGCCGACCAGGCGAGCTTTGGTCTGGCCCAACTGCAGCTGGGGCTGGGCGCCCTGCCCGACCGGGCGTCGGTGCGCGTCGAAGACTTCGTCAACGCGCTGCCCGCACCCGCATCGGCATCTGCGTCAGTATCCAAAGATCTGTTCGCGGTCGACGCCGAGGTCTTCGCGTCGCCGAACCGGCCTGGCTATGACGTCTTGCGCGTCAGCCTGACCGCCCGGGCTGCGCCCGCTTCGCGGCGAGTGCTGGTCGTCATCGACGCCGACGCGGCCCATCGTGACGCCGTGCGGGGCATCGTCTCGCGGCTTCTTCAAACGCTGACCGCGTCAGATACGATCGCCGTGATCCGCGCCGATGGACAGGTGACGCTGCCGCTGCTGAGCGCCACCGATGGGCGGGTGCACGCGGCCATCGGTCGCCTCCCGGTTGGGAACGGCCACGGTCGAGCCGGCGTCCACGCCGCCGCTCAAATGGCCCAAGGGCGCGGACAACTCGTATACATCAGCGACGGGCTCGCCCAACGCGATCGCCCCGACCTGGACGCGCTGCTCGACGCCGCTCGCCAGACCACCGGGCTCGCCTGGACCATCATCGGCCTGGGCCGCGGCCCCTATGATGATCCGCGACTCAACATGTTGGCGACCGCGAGTGGCGGCCGGTACCTGTACGCCGACCCCGCCGTCTCGATCCCGGCGACGGCGCTCGCCCCGCGCCCGTTGGCGGCACGCGACGCCCGCGCGCAGGTGCAATTCGACCCCACGGCAGTGACCCGCTACCGCCTCTTGGGCCATGAGCGACACGCTCAGGACAGCGCCGCGCGCCGTGGAACCGGCGCGAGCGTTCGGGGCGGATCGACGATCACCGCGTTATGGGAGATCAAGCGGGCGCCCGGCAACAAACCACTGGGCCACATCATGATTCAGGCCAGCGGGGCCGATGGTCGCGCGATCCAACGGACCGTCGCGCTGAGCGGGGTCGCGCGCACGAGCTTCATCGACGCGTCGACCTATAGCCGACAGGCCCTCGTGGCCGCCGCCCTCGCCGAGAAGCTGCGCAGCGCCTACTGGGTACGTGGCGTCGGGTATGCGAAGCTGCGCGCCCAACTCGACGCGATCCCCGCGAGCGGGCGCGACGCGATCCTCGATCGCATGCTCACCCAGGCCCAGGCCCTCGACACCCGCGGTGACGCCTACGCCGACCGGGGGCCCATCGCCCAGATGGGCTTTGAGCACGTGCCGATCGTTCGCCGATGAGCCGACGCTGGCTGGTTTTGCTCGGCGTGCTGGGCGTCGGCGCGACCGCGGTGGGTCTTTGGGGCCTGCATCGCACCTTTGCGGCTGAGCATGTGGCCGCCCGCGCCGCGGTCACCGCGCGCCGCGCAGCCGTTGAGGAGTACGCCCAGGCGGCGATGGCGCAGACCTTGACTGCTCGGACCCGCGCCAACTCCGCCAACATCGACCGCGCCGCGACCGATCCGCTTTGGCCGGGCGAGGGCCTGCTTCTCTGGCAGCGCGGCCAGCAGATCCTGCCTCGCCAAGCAGCGGCCGTGGCGGGCGATCGCACCCCTGCCCGCGCGCTCTACAGCCAGCTTGTCGGCCGCCCCGCTGCGCCTACTGATCCCTCTGCGACCCCCGCGCCTGCCGGCGATGCCCCCTGGAATGAGCGCCTGCGCCTGCGCCGCGCCCTCTTCGACGCGCTGGCCGCGAACGACGCCGACGCCATCGCTCAAGCCTTCCGCGGCATCTTGGCGGCGAGCGTGCGCTTCGTGCTGCCCGCCGAGCGTGACGTGCCCTTCATGCTCGCGATGCTGACCCGCCTCGTCGAGGACGGACGACCCGATCCGGGCCTGCTGCGCATGGTGCTGCATGCGGGCGTGCCCGACGGCCAAGGCGGGCGTTTAGAGAGCATCCAACGCCGCCTGCTTCGACGACGCGATGCCTTTACGCAGGCCGACTTCACCGTCCTCGCCGACCAAATCATCGCCCTCGCCACCCCGGCCTCGGTCCCGGTTGACGCGTTCAAGGCCCGGGTTCGTGAGGCTGGCCCTGCCCTCTCGGCGGGCGAGGTCGTCGTGCCCAGCCTGCTGCCCGGCGGCTGGTACGTGCTGCCGACAGGCGAGGGCGCGCGCGGGGTTCGCGTCGCGACCGCCTCTCTACTGCAGAGCCTCACGGCCCGTATGCGGGGCCGCAGCCTGCTGGGTTCGGACTACAGCGTCACGGCCCCCGACGGGCTCGTGGGTCCAGTTCACCGCATCCGACTCAAGGTGGCCTCGCCAGAGTGGGCGCGGGCGCTCAAGGCGGCCGATGACGCTTGGTTTCAGAAGGCCTTATTGCTGTGGGTGACCGGCGCGCTTGCGCTGGGGCTCATCGCGTTGGTCATGGTGGATCAGGCGCGCCGCCGGCGCTTCCTCGCGCTCAAGAGCGACTTCGTCTCGACGGTCAGCCACGAGCTGCGCACGCCCCTGGCGTCGATCCGGCTGATGGGCGAGACGCTGGAGCGCCGTTTCAAGGACGCACCCCGCGCCAAAGACTATCCCAGCCGCATCGTGCGCGCGGCCGACGACATGGCCTTCCTGGTCGAGAACATTCTGTCCTTCAACCGCTTGGACAAGGGCCGCTGGGTCGCCCGCGTGGCCTCGACGTCGTTGAATGATGTGCTGCAGGCCGCCCGCGACAAGGTCGTGTCCCACGCCGCCAAGCCGCTGCAGTGGCGGGTCGAGGGCGAGAGCACCCTCAGCCTGCAGGTCGACAGCGAGCTGATCGAGTTGATGCTGGTCAACCTGGCGCGCAACGCCGTGCAGTACGCCCAGCGCAGCCCGGTCGAGGTGACGATCGGCGTCGAACGCACCGCAAAGGGTGGCCTGCAGATCACCGTCGCTGACAACGGCCCAGGCATGGCACCCGACGTCGCCAAGCGCGTCTTCGCGGCGTTCTTCCGCGCGCCCAGCAGCGCCGGCACCCGCGGCAGCGGACTGGGCTTGGCGATCTGTCAGAAGATCATGGCGCTGCATCGTGGCAATATCGCCGTGGCTGAAGCCGGCCCCGACGGCACGACGTTCGCGCTGCGCTTCCCCAAGGAGGTCATCGACCCATGTCCCGGATCCTGATCGTCGAAGACGACGAGAACCTGCGCCTGGCGCTGGCTGACAACTTAGAAGACGAGGGGCATACGGTCGCGACGGCCGCCAGCGTCGCCGAGACCACCGCGGCGTTGGCCGCCGACGACCCCGAGCTGATCGTGCTCGACATCATGTTGCCCGACGGCGACGGCTACAGCATCTGCGCGGCGTATCGAGCCAATGGCGGGCAGGCGATGGTGCTCATGCTCACCGCGCGCAGCCTCGAAGATGACCTGGTGCGCGGCTTCGACGCCGGCGCCGACGACTACATGGCCAAGCCGTATCGCCTGCGCGAGCTGCTGTCGCGGGTCAACGCGTTGCTGCGGCGGGCCGGCGGACGACAGACGACGCCAGCGTCTGGGTTTGGCGCCATCACGGTCGATCCCGCCGCCCGCATCGTCAGCGGCCCCGACGGCCCGATCACCCTGACCCGAACGGAGTTCGATCTGGTCCGCTACTTCCAGGCCGAACAGGGCAAGGCCCGCACCCGCGATGAGATCCTGGACGCGGTCTGGGGCCCCGACGTCATCGTCGACGGCCGCACGGTCGACAACTTCGTGAGCAGCCTCAAGAAGAAGCTGGGCTGGTCGAAGTCGGCGCCGTGGCGCGTCCGCACCGTGCGCGGGGTCGGCTACCGGTTCGAGGTCGATTGAGTGTCGACGCCACCAAAATCACTCGCGAGCGCCGTCGAGCAGGGCCTGGAGATCGTGCGCGAAGGTCGCCCGCGCACGGGCGTCGTGGGGGCAGCCTCGACGCTCCTTTCGGGCGCGATCACGGTCTTCTTGATGGTCCTCTTGGGCTCCATTCTGGCCATGGGCGGGTTCTTGCTGTTCGACGGCCTGCTGGGCGCATTTGTGTGCGCCCTCGGCGCGATGGTCGTGGTCTGGGTGCTGCGCAGCATTCGACCCGACCAGGCGTGGCGCCACGCCCTCAAGGCGAAGGGCCTGACCGTGCAGCGCGTTCACCGAGGCGGCGCCGAGGTTGAGCTACGCGTCCAAGGGCCGGTGGCGGTCACCTATCGATTTGCGCCCGATGATGACGTCGTCGAGTGCCTGCAATTGCGCTGCGTTCCGCCGCTGCCCACCGTACTCAGGGGCGCCGTGCACACGCTGCGTCTGGGCGCGCCCACCCTGGACGGTGCGCTGGATCTTGGCGGCTCACCGGCACAGGCCGCCTGTATCACCGGGTCTGTGCGCGCAGCGCTGACAGCGCTCGGCCGGCCCCTTCAATTTCGCCAGTCCTACCTGCAGTTTGCGCTCGAGCGGCACAGCTTCGACGTGCCCGCTGACGCCTTTGACGCGCTCGCGGCGGCCCTGGCGACCCTCGCGCGCGATCTGGCCGACACGACGCCCGCGTTGTTACGCATCAGCGCCCTGCACGACAGCGACGCGGCCCTCTTCGACGCGGCGCGGGCCTGCGTGGTCCTGCTCGCTGACGCCATCGAGCCGCGGGCCGCACCCCAGGTGCTGGCGTGTGTGCGGGCCTGCATCGCGGGCGACTTCGACGCGCTGCTGGCAGCCCCCCTCTCGCCCGCGCAGCGCAGCGCCATCTGCCGGGGCGTGTTTCGGTCGGGCTTCTCTCCCAACGTCGGCTTCAAAGAGCTGGTCGACGGGGCGCGCGGGCTGCCCGACACCGAGGCCGGCTGCATCGACGCGATCGGCCTGCTCGGCGCCGTCGAGTCGCCGGCCGCGCGGCTGCGTATCGCACGGCTGACTGAGGTTGGATCCCTCGCGGCGGC
>JBNMOZ010000265.1:0-8012 GCA_051276005.1 Bradymonadia bacterium
GCAACGGCCTTGATCTCGCGGGTGCTCGACGCGGGTCTGGGCAAGCCAACCCGCGAGGAGTTGCAGTCGTTCTTGGGGCTGTTTGGCGCGTTGCTCACCCACCTCAATCGCAATCAGGGGCAGATGCGGCTGTTCCTCAAGACCGACGCGGTGGGCTTCGTGCTCGTCACCTCGCCTGAGCGGGCGGCCCTCGACGAGGTCTTCGCGTTTGAGCGCCGGGCCCGCGATACGCTGGGGTTGCCGGTCGCTGGCTTCGTCGTCAACTCAAGCTTGGCGACGCAGGCCGACTGGGCGTTGCCAACGGCACCGGCCGACGCGGCGCCTGATTTGCGCGCCGCCATCGAGAGCATAGGGCCCGCAGTCAAGGCCGAGCAGGCGCTCGCACACGCCCATCGCGAGTTGGCGAAGACGCTGGCCGATCGCATCCGAGGGGGGTTCGCTTGGGCCCTGCCGCGGCTGGCAACAGATGCATCGGACCTGACCGCGCTGGTACAACTCGCCGACGCCCTGCTCGGAGATCCCCCATGAGATTGCTCACCTTAATCGCCCCGGCGCTGCTCGTGTTCAGCGGCTGCATAGATGACACCCCCGTGATCAAGCCGATTGCGCCCGCGTCAAAGGCAGGTGCTGCGGCGATGAAGGCCGACACGCCGGCTTCGAAGCCGGCTGCATCGGTCTCGAAGACGAACGGCGGCAGGCCGGCAATTGTGCGCAAGAAGAAGCCGAACAAGACGGTCACCAACCCCAAGCGGATCTCATCGCTCAAGCGCGCCCCGATTGAATGGAGCCCGGCGGCCGGCTGGATGGATTGGGAGGCCGGCCTCGCCGCGGCCAAGATCAGTAAGAAGCCCATCTGTCTGGTGCTCTATGCCGACTGGTGCCCGCGCTGCAAAGAGCTGGCGCCGGTCTTCGAGAGCGGTGAGATCGCCAAGCTGGGCAAGGGCATGGTGATGGTGCGCCAGAACATCGACGAGCGCCCCAAGTGGTTGGAACAGTTCGGATCGCTGGGCAGCTACGTGCCGCGCGTCTTCTTCTTCGACGCTGAGGGCAACATCATGGACGACATCACGTCGGCGCATGCGCGCTACCCTTATTTCTACACTCCCGCTGGCCGCAAGGCCCTCGAGACCAGCATGCGCAAGGCGCTGGAGAAAACTTGAGCGACTGGTCTTGGGCACCCGCCGGCTGGTTCTTGCCGCTGGTCGCAGTCGTCGTCCTTGGGTCGATCGCGCTGATCGTCTGGGGCTGGGGCAAAGGCCGCTGGGTCAGTAGCCCGTTCCTGGCCAACGTCTTGCTGCTCTTCGTGGCGCTCAACCAGTTCACGCTGGCCCAAGACGGGCTCGTGGCCGAGTTCGCCAACCGCGGCGCCTGGCCACCTCCCGTTGCAAGATTCTATTTGTACGTGGGGGCTTTGGCCTTCATTCCGCTGCTGATGAGCGTCGTGCGAGCCGGCATCTATATGCGCAGAGCGCGCCGCGCTGCCTGACCCGCAGGCTCTCTCTCAAGCGTGCGAACCGCACCGAGCCCCCAAAGTGGAAGAGCTCGAACCGAGCGCTCAACCAAACCGAGGCCGCAAAGCGGACGAGTCCCCGAGACATCCAACCAAAAGGCCAATGCCCGGGCGCTGAGGGGCTGGTGAGTCCAAGGCGCAACGGGGACGCCGGCGCACTTCAGGTGCGGCAAGGAGGCAGCCGCGCCGGCCTCGCCTGCCCCCTCAGCGCCCGAAGCCGAGGGCGATGCCGCAGCGGGTGAACTCTGCGGCCTTACCGGGGCCGCCCGGCATCGCGAGGTCGTCGAAGTTGTACTGCGTGCAGTTGGCTTCGATCAGCAGGGAGCCCGTCGAGATGCCCACGCCGGCCTTGGCGTACCAGCCGCCACCGGTCGACTCCGGCAAAAACGCGTCGCCCGGATCGAGCGTGGCGTGCGCAAAGCCGACCCCGCCGCGCAGGTAGGGGCCGCTGCGACCGCGGCTGAAGTGATAGGCCAAATCGCCGCCCAAGCTGCCCAGCACGATGGAGTCGATGCTGTTGCTCTGCACGCGGTTATGTGCGCCGCCCACGTGAATGCCCATCGACAGGTTGCGCGACACGACGCCGCGGAAGTTGAGCTCACCGAAGACGCCGATCGAGGTGTCGTGCTCGGTCTCATCAAAGACCGTCGCGCCGCCTGCACCGCCGATGAGCAAGCCGCCCGACCAGCTGGGCGGGCCGGCCTTCTTGGGGGCCGAGCGCTGGCCGTTGGTGCCGCCACCGTCGCCGCGGCGTCGGTCGCGGTCGTTCGCATCGTCATAGCCGTCGTTGTAGCCGTTTCGATACCCGCCGCGGTTATAGCCGCCGCGGCCGTTGCGGTAGGCCCGACCACCCGGGGCGCGGGTGCGGGGGGTACGTCGGCCGGGCGGAGCCTTGAGCTTCGACGGGGACTTGCTGCGCGCTGCGAGGGGGCCCTTGGTCGACTTGAGGCGTTTGGCCGTGGTCTTTTTTGAGGTGATCCGCTTGACCTTGCGCTTTCGCGCCTTGGTCTTGCGGACCGTCTTGGATTTGCGAACCGTTTTGGATTTGCCGGTACTGGCTGAACGTTTGCCGCTGAACTGGGCTTGAGCGACCGCCGGGACGATGAGGAAGCACGCGAGAGCGAGGCAGATTCGAGTGGCCAAGTGGTTCATTTCGCGCTCCGGCGGCATGTGATCTACACCGCATCATACGGCAACAATCGGGATGTATTCAGGCGCAGTCGGATTTTGCATTACACTCTCCCGACCTCGGTTCACCGGCCTGCCCGGTCACAAGGAGCAGCGTGCATATCGTCTTTGGAGCTCGAACGCTGCCCATCGTGGGTCGCGGCGTGCGCATCGGTCGCGTCGCAGGCAACGATCTGGTCGTTGCCGATCCGCGTATCTCGTCGCGACATGGACGCATTGCCTTGGTTGATGGGGGCGCGGTTTATGAAGATCTGGGCTCTCGCAACGGGTCGATCGTTGAGCGCGGCGACGCGCGGATTGTTGCGCGGCCCAACGAGCCGGTGCCTATCGCGCCCGGCGACACGCTCCTCTTGGGCGACTTGGTCTCGCCGGTTCGTTTGACGGTGATCGGCGCGCGCGTGGCGCAGCCCAGCGCCGAGGGCACGGTTGTCGCCCGACGGGCCATGAACGACGGCGATCAGGGCCTCGCCCACGCCGATCCAAAGGCCTTGCGCGCGCTCTTTGGGCTGCTGCATCGGCTGAGCGGCGAGACCGACGTCGACGCCGCGCTGGGCGAGATCATCGACGCCGTGCTGGCGCGCTTCCCGCACGCGGCGTCTGCGCGGGTGCTGCAACGCGACGGCACAGGCGTGTGGAGCGCGACCCAAGAGAAGGGCGAGGTGCATCGACCGGCCAGCACGACCCTGGCGGAGCGTGCGCTGGCGGCCCGCGAGCTGGTGGCCTATCTGCCTGACGGAGACGGTGGGCCCAAGAGCGCCGCGGGCCTGGCCGGCGCGGTCATCGTGCCGCTGCTCGCGGGCGAGCACGCGATCGGGGTGCTGCACGTCGACAGCCGCTCACGGCCATTTCAGGCCGACGACCTGGCCTGGCTGTCGATCGTGGGCACCTATGTGGCCGCCAGCCTTGTCTCGGCGCGGCGATTTACAACACTGCGCGCCCAGCTGCGCAGCGCGGCGAACATGCCCCGGCCGATCGTGGGCGAGAGCGCGAGCCTGGCGCGATCGCTCAAACAGCTCGCCCGGGTGGCGCGGACGGCGTCGACGGTCCTGATTCTGGGCGAGACCGGGACGGGCAAGGAGCTCGCCGCGCGGTATGTGCATGCGAACAGCCGCCGCGCCGAGAAGCCGTTCGTGCCCGTCAACTGTGCGGCGCTGCCGGAGTCGCTGCTCGAGAGTGAGCTGTTTGGGCATCGCAAAGGCGCGTTCACCGGCGCGCACGCCGATCGCAAGGGCCTGTTCGAAGCGGCGGACGGCGGCACGGTCTTCCTCGACGAGATCGGCGAGATCGAGATGTCCGTGCAGGTCAAGCTGTTGCGGGTGCTGCAAGAGCGCGAGATTCAGCCCGTGGGCGCCCGCGGGCCGGTCTCGGTCGACGTGCGCATCGTGGCGGCGACAAACCGGGATCTGAAGGCCGACGTGGAGGCCGGACGGTTTCGTGAAGATCTCTACTATCGCATCGCCGTGTTCCCGGTCTGCCTGCCGCCGCTGCGCGAGCGGGCAGGGGATGTGCGGTTACTGGCCGAGCGATTTCGGCAGGCGGCCTGTGCCCGCAATGGGGTCTTCAACACGGGCTTCACGCCCAAAGCCCTCGCGCTGCTCGAGGGCCACCCTTGGCCAGGCAACGTGCGCCAGCTGGAACACGAGATCGAGCGCGCGGTGATTTTGGCGGACGAGGGCGAGCCCATCGATGTGGACGCGCTGAGCGACGCGGTCGCCGGGCCCCGCGCGGCGCCGGTCGAACCCGAGGCCGTGGGCACCGATGCGCTGCCGACGGGCGCGCTCAAGGTGGTGATGGCCCAATTGGAAGAGCAGGTGGTGCGCCGCGCGTTGGACGCCCAGAGCGGCAACCGGACGCAAGCAGCCAAAGAGCTGGGCATCAGCCGGCAGGCGCTGCAAGTGAAGCTGGCCAAGTGGCGGCGGCGCGACGAGCCATGAAGCGAGCAGCCCTCTCAATGTCGGAAGCGAGACGTCGATGCGCCATGTATTGCGCGGCCTCAAGGCGCTCGGGATCGGGCTTGTCCTGTGCCTGGCCGGGGGCTGGATCGTGAGCGTGATGACCCGCGGGCCTCGTGAGGCGGTGCCGCCGATCGGACGCTTGAATACGCCCGCGCCCTTCGCCGCAGACGCGCCGATTCGGGTGATGACGCTCAACCTCGCCCACGGTCGGGCCAATGGGTTTCACCAGGCCTTGCGTCGGGCAGGCACCATCAAGAGCAACCTCGCCCGCGTCGCTGAGGTCATCATCCGCGAGCACCCTGATGTGGTCGCGGTGCAAGAGGCCGACGGCCCATCGGCGTGGAGCGGGCGCTTTGATCACGTCGCGTTCACCTCTGCGCTGGCAGAGATGGCGACGTACATGCGGGGGGAGCACGTCAAGGGCAAGAACCTCAGCTATGGCACAGGGTTGATGAGCCGCGTCGAGCTCTCGGATCCGCTGTCGAGGACCTTCGCGCCGTCGCCGCCGACCTTCTCGAAGGGCTTCGTGGTGGCGGCGATCTCGCATCCGCGCGTGCCGGGCGGGGTCGACGTGGTCTCGGTGCATCTCGACTTTGCCCGCGCTTCGGTGCGCCGACGGCAGGTCGAGACGCTCATCAAGACGCTGCAGGCGCGTGGGCGGCCGACCATCATCATGGGTGACTTCAACACCGAGTATGCCCCCGAGGGGCCGATTGGCCGCATGATCGATGCGCTTGAGGTTGAGGCACACGCGCCGCTCGAGGGGCACAAGACCTTCTTGTTCACCAAGAAGCGGCTCGATTGGGTGCTGGTGCCGAAGGGGTGGGAGATCGAGGAATACGCGGTGCTCGATGACATTATCTCGGACCACCAGCCGGTGGTGGTCAGCGTGCGCGTCCCCCGTCGCTGACCGACGCGCCAGGTCGACGCGGCGGACGAATACGCCCATTGACGCGTGCATCAGCTGGTGCGCGCGTCGGGTCATCCGCACATCAGCGCAGGGTGCACTCGACCTGGCGGCTCATGAAGCGGTGCAGCCGGGTGTCTGCGTTGGGCGGGTCGATGAAGGCGAAATAGTCTCGGTAGAAGTCGTTGGTCGGGCCGCGCGTCACGTCCCAGTGCACGGGCTCGCCCGGCCACACGACCGCAGGCTCCGTCGACCAGGCGTTGAGGTCGTCAGGGTCAGCGATGTCGATGAACCAATAGCCCGTCGAGGGCACGCCGTTGTTGTCGATCGGCCCTGAGACGACGACCTTCGAGACCGACTGCGCGAACCTCGCCTTCATGGGCGCCGGCGCGCTGAGCAGCTCGACCCACTCCCAATCGCTGCCACGCCGCACCAGGGCGCGTACCTGAACGGTGCCGTCGTCCTCGTCGCGAATCTGCACATACGGGCGGCCGAAGATCGGCGAGCGCGTGATGGGCTGATCGCTGCCTTCGGCTTCTTCGACGTCATCGGGCAGAGGCACCGGACGAAGATCGCCGCCCACCGGCAGGCTGACCGCCGAAACGCGCGGCGTGCCCAGCGACGACAGGTGACCGAAGAGCAAGGTGCGGGTGTTTGCGCCGGCCTGCGAGATCGTCGCCCAGCTGACGTCGGAAATTTCGACCGGCTCAAGCATAAAGACCTCGTCTTCACGGTCGGGCAGCGGGTGCATCACGAGCACCTTGTCGGGGCACACGATCATGATCGAGTTGTCGGGATCGTGGGAGAAGACCTCGGACGCCAGGATGGTCTCGCAGTCGATCGGCTGCGGATCCTTGAGGTTGTCGCTGTTGCGGTAGTTCCAGAACATGCGCCAGCCGCCGTCGCCGTCGCGGGCGATGAGGCCGTTATGGCCGCCCGCGGCGTGCAAGGCGTAGCCTTC
Source organism: Bradymonadia bacterium (assembly GCA_051276005.1). Classification (GTDB taxonomy): domain Bacteria; phylum Myxococcota_A; class Bradymonadia; order UBA7976; family UBA1532; genus JBNMOZ01. Next base: position 6,522 of record JBNMOZ010000265.1, read on the forward strand.
GTAGGCGCCGCGGAAGTCGAAGTTGGGCAAGTCGAGCATATCGGGCAGGCGACCGTTGGCCTGCTGACGCCACATGCGCTGCTGCAGGCCTATCCAGCGATCGTCTTCGACGCGCACCGCGAAGTGGAAGGCGCCGTTGCCGCGCACATCGCTCATGAGCCACTGCAAGGGCGCGTCGTCGTTGTCGAGCCCGCCCAGGTCGCGGACGCCGAAGCCGACGCTCTCGGCCTCTGCCGCGATGTTGCAACACAAGCCGTTGTCGGCCTGGCCGTCGCAGTCCTGGTCGACGCCGTCGCAGACCTCGACATCGGGCACGCAGCTCTCGTCGATGTCGAAGCCGAAGGGATCATTGCCAATGTCGGCCGGCTCAAGGGGAATGCTGCGCACCGCCGGATCGTCGTCGGAGCCGAAGAGAAGCGCCAGCGCTTCATCGCCGCGCGAGACGATGGCGCGGGCCTCGGGGTAGGGCCAGCTGACCCAGGTGTCGACCGAGCGGTTCATGCGGCCAGGCTCGACCATGAGCAACTCCAGGTTGAGTTGGCGATCGGGATCGGCCGAGGTCGACAGCACGGGCAGCGGGCGCATGTTGTTGTCGCTCTGAAAGCGCAACAGCTCGCGATCCTGCAGGTTGCCCAGGCGGTATGAGCTCTCTTCGCCGAAGGTCGGCAGCAAGCGAAGCTGTTCGATTTGGTCGTCCGCCACCTCGTAGCTGACGACCGCCCGCGCGCCGTCGGTGAGCAGGCGTCCGTTGCCGGCCTGACAAGGGAAGTTGCCAATGGGTCGGCCGCTGCCGTCGTCGATGAAGACGCACTGACCGGGCCCCGCGAAGTACAGGAGCGCGCCACCGGCGACCTGCGCTGCGCTGCTCGGCTGCGGCAAACCGTTGCCCACAATCGGGTCGGCGACGATCTCGCCAGGCTCGCCGGACAGCAGATGCCACGCGGGACCGGTGGGCGTGGTGCCCACGACCATGAATTGGCGCCCGAGCTGGGCGAGCTGCGCCGGGCCGCCGACCGTCAACTCGAGCGCGGGCGCCTCGGGCTCATCGCCCTTGATGGCGAACAGGTTGGCGCCGTCGGCGCCGTAGACGATCCAGGGGATGCCGTCGACGGTCAGCGCGCTGACCCAGGCCGCGTCGACCTCGGCGATGGGCTCGGCCGGGCCGGTGAACTCGCCATCGAAGTCGAGGACGCGCAGCCAGACCGTGCCGCCGATGCTCCACGCGACGTAGGTGCGTTCGCCGACGGTGGCCGCCGCGACCTGCTCGTACTCGGGGGCCGGGCCCATGAGCATGCCGCCCATACCGCCTTCGCCACCCTCGCCGCCCATGCCGCCTTCGCCGCCTTCGCCGCCTTCGCCGCCGACGCCGCCTTCGCCGCCGACGCCGCCTTCGCCGCCGACGCCGCCTTCACCCCCGGCGCCGCCTTCGCCGCCGACGCCGCCCGCGCCACCTTCACCACCAGCGCCGCCTGCCCCGCCGGCGACACCGCT
>JBNMOZ010000266.1:0-8012 GCA_051276005.1 Bradymonadia bacterium
ATATCGCTCGACGAGATCTTCGAGGGTTCTGCGTGGCTCTTGCTCTACGAGCAGTTGCACCAAGGCCAGGCCGTCTTCGTCGATGAGTCGGCGACGTCCGCCGGCGTGCGGATTGGGCGCGGTGGAACCGGTCTGACGGTAGCGGCGAATGAGCCGATTGACCGACGCGAGGCTGACGCCGTACTGGTTGGCGATCTGCTGCCACGTGAGCTCACCGGCCTGCCAGGCGAGGATGATCCGGTCTCGAATTTCGAGGGGCAAGGGTCGCGGCATCACGCTCTCACTTTCCGCGGCACCGGCCACGTACACGTTTGTTCACAGCTCCAACTGCAGCATCCAAAGTGTATTGGTGCGCCACGGTGAGGTCAAACTGAAAGCTGGCCAGGGTTCTGAAAATGTCTGTAATCACAGACATGTACAGGTCGCATGCCGGGGTAGGTGTATGGCGCTATCATACATGTGGGGGCGAGGTTGGTGTGAGTAGGGACACATGCTCAGGATCAGGCAGCGGCGCTCAGGTGTACCTGGTTGATGATGGCGAGTAGCACGATAAAATTGCACGGCCGACATGCGCTTGAATTGCGACTGGAGCTTGCAGTGCGAAGTGGGCAAAGATGTCTGCGCAGGCTGCGCGAGCATCGCAGACTGCGCGGGCATCGCAGACTGCGCAGCCTGCGCAGTTGCCGCACGGCCGGGAGGAAGAGATGGACACCGGGACCGAGCATTCACGCGTCGATCTGCTCAGACACCTGAGCACGCGTCTAGATGCTGGCGGCGAAGAAGACATCGCTGAAATCCTCGCGTTGACGTGCCGCCTGCTCGACGTGCCCAGCGCCTTCGTCTCGCGCATCGAAGGCCCGCGCTACATCGTCGAGCACGTGGCGGACGACGTCGGCAACACCAAGACCGGCCAGATGTGCGCGATGGGCAAGACGATGCCCGTGCTGACGCGGCGCGTCGACAGCGTCGTCATCGCCGATCGCACCTGGACGGCGGATCATTGGGGGCACCCCTGCGACGGCGTCCAACAGAGCCAAACCTATATCGGGGTGGCTCTGCGGATGGAGAAGACGCCGTACGGCACCCTCGACTTCTGCGACACGCGGACGCGCAAGACCCCTTTTACGCCCGAAGACATCGAGCTGGTTCGTCTCGCCGGGCGGTGGATTGAAGGCGCGATCGGGCAGCGCCGACTCCGCGGCCACGTCAACGACATCATCGGCGCGTTTGCCGACTCAAACCGAAGCCTGCGCGCCGAGCGCCGAGCGCGTGAAGCCTTGCTGGCCGCGCTGCCTGACTTGCTGTTGGTGGTCGATGCGAACGGCCTTTGTCGACGGGCCCACTCGCCCAGCGCCACCCAGCGCGGCGGGGCCCGCAACAGCAACCCGCTGACCGACTATCTGCCCGCGACCGTCGCCGATCAGGTCCAGCAGGACGTGCAGCACGCGCTGCAACACAACACGGCCCATGTGCGCGAGCACGCGGTGCCCAGCGTCAACGAGCAGACGGTCTTCGAGGCGCGCATCGTCCCGGTGCAGGCCGAAGAAGGGCCGCCGGTCGACGCCGTCGTCATGCTGCGCGACATGAGCGATCGCGCAGAAGCGCGGCGCCTGGTGGAGCAGCGCGCAGCGCTCGAGGTGACCAACGCCCAGCTGCAGTCCGCCAACGCCGAGTTGGAGACGTTTGCCTACGCGGCGTCGCACGATATGAAGTCGCCGCTGCGCGCGTTGTCGAACCTGAGCAGCTGGATCGAAGAAGAGATCGCCGACGTCGACCGACCCGAGGCGTCGCGCTATCTGCGCATGATGCGCGAGCGCGTCGACTATCTGGTGCACCTGGTCGACGACCTGCTGGCCTACTCCCGCGCCGGCAACGTCGGCACGAAGCTGCGATCGGTGCGCATCGCAGATTTGGTGGAGCGTATCGGCCAGGGGCTGGGGGTCGTGGCCAACTTCACGCTCTCGGTCACCGGCGATGTCAAAGCGCTCGTCACGGCTGAGACGCCGCTCGAGCGGGTGCTCTCCAACGCCATCAGCAACGCGGTCAATCACCACGATCAAGACAGCGGGGCGATCGCCGTCGATGTGTCTTCAGATGGCGATCTGGTGCAGTTTCGCGTCGCAGACGACGGCCCGGGCGTGCCCGAAGCGTTCCGTGAGCAGGTGTTTGGCGTGTTTCGCCGCCTCAACCGCATCGGCGAGGGCACCGGCATGGGGCTGGCGCTGGTGCGCAAGACGGTCGAAGGCGTTGGGGGCCAGGTGTCGCTCGAGGGCAACTCGCCGCGCGGCACGGTGCTGGTCTTCACCTGGCCGCGGGATTGGCCTCGCTAGCAGCCAGAGCGCCGATGCCGGCGTCGCTCCTCCTTGACGTGGCTTCACCACGCCGTCTCGCGCACGTGGCGCTATACGTCGTCCTTGTACGGATCGTCGACGCCCAGCCGCGCGTGCATCTTCGGGCTCGTCGTCGTGTACTGCAGGAAGATCTTCTCGTCGGGGAACAGGTACGCCTTGATGGCGAAGGCGGCCAGCGCGGCCTCGTGGAACCCCGACAGGATCAGCTTCTTCTTGCCGGGGTAGGTGTTGATGTCACCCACGGCGTAGATGCCTTCGACGTTCGTTTGGAACTTCTCGGTGTCGACCTGGATCGACTTCTTCTTGAGGTCGAGGCCCCATTCGGCGATCGGCCCCAGCTTGGGCGCGAGCCCGTAGAAGCACAGCAGCTCGTCGAAGCGCAGCGTGCGGGTGACGCCGTCGCTGCTCTTGATCTTCAGGCCGCGCAGCTGGTCTTTGCGCTCGACGAACTCGGCGAGCCGACCCTCGACGTATTGCATCTTGAGATCTTCGCAGAGCGCGTGCATGCGGGCGACGTTCGCGGGGGCGGCTTTGAACATCTGGCGCCGATGCACGAGCACCACGTTGGCCTTGTCGTGCAGCTCCAGCGCCCAGTCGAGGGCCGAGTCGCCGCCGCCCAGGATCACCACGTCCTTGCCGTGGTAGCGCGAGACGTCGCGCACCCGATAGGCGAGGTTTTGATCTTCGAAGCGCTCGATGCCCGGCAGCCGGATGCGGCGCGGGCTAAAGGCGCCCACGCCCGCCGCGATGATCACGGCCTGGGTATGAAAGACGGTGCCGGCGCTGGTCACGAGGCGAAAGTCGCGATCGCCCCGCTTTTCGAGCTCGACCACCTGCTGGCCCAGGTGGAATTCGGCGTCGAACGGCTTGATCTGCTCGATCAGGTTGTTGGTCAGCTCTTGCCCCGTGCACACCGGGACGGCCGGGATGTCGTAGATTGGCTTGTCGGGGTAGAGCTCGGCGCATTGGCCGCCGACATGCGGCAGCGCATCGATGACGTGCACGTTGAGGCCCAGCAGGCCCAACTCGAAGACCTGGAACAACCCCACCGGACCGGCGCCGATGATGACCACCTGGGTGGTGATCGGGTCGGCGGGGGCGTCCAAGGTGGGCTGCGCGGCAGGGGTGGTCATATCAGCTATCCAAACGACAGAATTCGGCGCGCACCGTAGCACAGACATCTTAACTACATAAACCCGACCGGAATAGTCGGATATGAAAAGGCCCTCCGCAGGTTCGGGCGGGCCGCGCTATCGAAAGAGGGTGAGGACCTTGTCTTTGTCCGAGGAGAACGTGAAGTGCGCGCCCAGCTGGAAGGCGTTCTGCTTGTCGACGATCTTGGGCGCGATGATCTCGGCGGTCTTGACCTTGTCGCTGGAGTGGGTCGAGGCGTCGACGAGCTGACCGAGCTGCGCGATCGTGAAGTGATTGCCGACGGCGGCGGCCTTGACCACGTTGATCTTGTCGCTGGAGAATGACGCCTGCTTCAGGCTCCTGATCAGCGCGCTGAAGGCACGGGGCGTCATGGGCGTGGGGCCCGCCGCGATCACAACCGGGGGCGGGGCGACCGCCGCGATGGGCGCGATTAATCCGGTGTTCACGGTGCCTGGATTCTTCGCCATCCTGAGCTTGATCACGCCGATCTTGCCCTTCTTGGCTTCGATCTTGCGCTGCCAGACTTGGCCGTTGGGCAGCAGGCAACTGAGCGCGTAGTACATATGGGGCTGGGCGTTGAAGGCGAACGGCGCGCTGTGCTTTTTGATGCCGTTGATGGTGCAGGTGGTGCCCTCGGGCTCGACGACCTTGAGCAGGGTCGAGAAGCCGCCGCTCTCATAGGTCAACTCGAGGCCGACATCGGCGCAGGCGGCCGTCGCGGCAAGAAGCCCAGCGGCCGCAAAACTCAGCGAGATCAGGAAACGCATTCGGGCTCCTCGGATGACGCGGTCGCGAGCGATCCGCAGGATTGGGAGGCGGTCAGCCAGGATTGCAAGGCGCGGGGGGATGGGGCGATCTCGGGGGCCCGATCGGCGTGTGCCGGCGCACGGTAACGATTGTCGACGCTCATTGCCACCAGATGAGCCACGCGGGCATCGCTGGGCGGCGCTTGGCCGATGCGCAGGCAACAGAAGCGCACGCCCGCCTCGACCTTGGCCCCATCAGCGACGGTCGCCAGGTTGGCGAGGGTGGCGCCGTCTGCGGGGTGCAGCGCGATGGGCGCGAGCAGCCGACGATGCGTGCGTGGCCAGGGCAGGTGACGCCCCGGGTCCAACGGGCTCGCCGGGCGATCCGCCAGGTCAGAATCGATGCCGTCGGCCAGCTCGGCGGGCAGCCGAACGGGCGCGTCGATCAGGGCCCAGACGCCGTCGGGGTGGGTGCGGGCGCGCTCGATCGCCGCGTGGGCGTCGACGCGCGCCCAGGCGGTCAGCGCCGTCCGGCTGAGCGCGCGCTCCTCCAACTCGACGGCGTCGGCGAGCCACGGGGCGGCCGCGGCCACTTCAAGAACGCCCGCGGCACGATATGCGCCCGCGCGGGTCGCCGCGTCGCCCTCGAACAGCGGCCCAAGCGCCAGCCAGAGTCGATCTGGATCGACGGGGCCCACCGCCCGCGCAGCCAGGATTCGCGTGAGGGGATCGGGGTCGTCGAGAGCGGTCATGAGGGCGTCGACCCCAACCGGCGAGCGCGGATGCAGCGTGAGCCCCCAGGCCGCGGCGCGGCGCAGCGCAGCCCGTTCGCCGTGCAGGGCGTCGGCGAAGATGCTCTGCAGGGCGAGGGCGAGCCCGGGGGTGGGGGGCGCGCAGCGCGCCAACCCTTCAACCCCAAGCCAGGCGGGTTGCTCTGCGGCGTCGGTCGCGAGATCGAGCAGGCGCATGATGCCTTGGGCGCCGCCTGCCGCGAGCGCATCCAACGCGGGACCAACCGGCGCGCTGCCGTGCAGCGGCCCGCGCAGGACCGTCAACGCGGCGTCAAGCGTCAGGGGTCGTCTTTGCGTCGCGCAGCGGCTTGAAGAAGGCCCGCGCGCCCATGACCAAGGCCGCCACCGAGATGAGCCCGCAGAGCGCGCCCCAAAACCAGTAGGGCAACCAGAGGGCGTCGGCCATCTGCGCCACGTCGCTGGGCATCGGCCCCTGGCTGGTGTTGGCGACGGCGGTGAACAGGTAGTCACCGCGGCTAAAGACCGAGAGCCCCAGCTGCACGCTGACAAAGACCATGGCGAGCTGGCTGATCCACGGCGGCGCCTTGAAGGCGAGACCCAGGCAGATCGCGGCAAAGACGCCCACGAAGATCAGCCCGAACAGCCCCCGCACGACCAGTATCTCGCTGAGCACGAGGCCGAATCCGAGCACCATGAGCCCCGCCCGTGCCGACTTGGCGTTGCGGGCCAAGATCAGCCCGATGGCGGCCGTGATGGCCGGCCCAACCAGCCCGCCAGCGCTGACGAATGCGCGCCCGAACGCGCCGGGGACCCCGCTGGAGTAGGCCACGCCCGATCCGTTGGACCACATCAGGAACTTGTGAAAGTCGCCCCCGGCGAGCACGGCGGCGATGCCATGGCCCATCTCGTGGAACAGGGTCGACAGCAAAACGAGCGGGTAGCCGATCACGTCGCCATAGGGGACGACATACAGCAGGATCGTGACGATCACGCTGATGACGAAGAACGCCGGGGCGCTCTCCTGTGCCTTGAGCTTTGTCATGCCATATCTCCAACAGATTCGTCTGGGCGACGCCCCCAAGCTGAGCGCGCACGCCCCGGAGCGCAAGTGGCAGCGCGCATTGAGGGGCAAGAGAACGCGGCAGGCGTCGCCCTGGCGGGGCGCGTGGGCGAGGGCACCCAAGCCGGCTGCGTCGGCTGCCACGGCGGCGCCACGGGCGGTGACTTCGTCTTGCACCGTGACCAAGCCTGCACCGTGACCAAGCCTGCACCGTGACCAAGCCTGCACCGTGACCAAGCCTGCACCGTGGCCAAGCCTGAGCATTCGCACGTCGGCGGCCGCGAGCGCGAACGGCCTCGCCGCGAACGCGCGTGCATGGCACCCTCCCTCCATGGATGACTTCGACGTGCTCTGGGCAGGGATCGACGGCGAAACGCTGGCTGGCACCTGGACAAACGGCTCGGCGCTGGTGCCCCAGGTCGATGCCCCCTCGCAGATCAACGCCACGCTCCCGCTCGTCGACCTCGAGGCAGACTTCGAGCTGGGCGAGGTCATCGGGCGCGGCGGCAGTGGCGTCGTGGTCGCGGCCCATCAAAAGAGCCTGAACCGACCCGTCGCTATCAAGCTGCTCGCCGACACCGCCGAGCGCCGAGCCGCCACCGCATTGCTCGCCGAAGCGCGGGCGGCGGGCGGCCTCGAGCACCCCAACATCGTCCCCATCCATGCCCTTGGGCGCGACCCCACCGGGCGCCCGGTGATGGTGATGAAGTACCTGACGGGCATCACGTGGGCGACGCTGCTCAAGGTGCCCAACCACCCGATCCTCGACGCGCTGCCGGCGAACCCTATCGACCGCCAACTGCACATCGTCGAGCAGGTCGTTGCCGCGATCGCCTGCGCCCACGCGGCGGGGGTCGTGCACCGCGACATCAAGCCCGCCAACGTCATGATCGGCGCGGCCGGCGAGGTCTGCGTGGTCGACTGGGGGCTGGCACGCGGCACCGGCGAGTTGGCGCCCGGCCCGGCGGGCACGCCCGGCTTCATGCCGCCCGAGATGTTCAGCAGCGAGGCCCGCGTGAGCGAGCGGACCGACGTGTATCTGCTCGGCGCGTCGCTGTATGCCGCCTTGCTGGGCCGGGCCCCGCATCCCGGCGTCCGGCTCGCCGAGGTGCTGCGCGGCACGCTCCAAGCCGCCGTCGAGGTGCCTGCGGAGTTGCCGGCTGAGTTGGGGGCGCTGCTGGTCAAGGCGATGGCGATCGAGCCCGATGCGCGCTTTCAAACGGTCGCTGAGTTCAGAGCCGCGCTGCGCGCCTTCGCCGATCATCGCGATGCCGATCGCCTGTGTGCGGAAGCCGAGGCGCAACTGGCGGCCATCACTGCCGAGAACGTGAATCGAGCGACGGTCTTTGGCGCGGCGCAGTTCGGGTTCCAAGCGGCGCTGAGTCGATGGGCGCAGAGCCCCCGAGCGCAGGCGGGCCTGTTGGCTGCACGCACGGCCATGTTCCATGCCGAATTGGCGCTCGACCATCTCGAGAACGCGGCGGGCTTGCTGGTCGACTTTCCGGGCCCCAGCCCGCAGCTGCATGCGGCGCTCGAGGCCCGCCGGACCGCTGTCGAGGCCCGTGAGGCGGAGTTTGCTCTCCTGCGCGAGGCTCAGGACGGCGGGGGCAGCAAACAGGGGCGCCGGCTCATCTTTCCCGTCTTCATCGTGGGGGGCGTGTTTGTGCCGATCCTGCTGGGCCTGGCACGGATCGGTGGGCACATCGACGAGGATGGCTTCAGCGGCGACCGCGCGGTTGGCCCTCTGACGTTGGGCCTGGGGCTGCTCGCTGCCCTGCGATGGAGTCAGCGCCCCGGACTGCGCCATGCGTTCAACCGGCGTGCGTTCTCGGTGCTGGGGCTGCTGCTGATCGCCGTTGGCGTCAACTTCCTCTTGGGCGGCATCATGGACATCGGCGTGCCCTTCGTCGTTGCCGGCAACTTGCTGCTGATGACCTTCAGCTCGGCG
>JBNMOZ010000267.1:0-7993 GCA_051276005.1 Bradymonadia bacterium
TCTGCGTAGGGATACGGCCCGTCGCAGACCAGCTCGAAGCCGTACTCGTTCATCGAGATCGAGAAGGTCGCGGCCTGCTTGCGACCCAGCCGCAACGCGATCAGCGCGGCCAGGCCCTCGTGCACGTTTCGCCCGGCGAACGGGTACATGAACAGGTGCGCGCCCTCATCGGTGTCGGCCAGCTCGACGAGGATCGTATTTGTATCGGGCAGTTGGCTGACGCGGGCCTGCGCGTCGAGGATCGGCGCGGCGACCTGCATCTCGGGCGCGGTGGCGCACCCCGCCGTGTGGGCTTCGAGCTGGGCGAGCACCGCGTCGGCCAGGGCGGCCGAGATGGGCAGGCGTCCCCCACCCCATGCCGGCACTCGACTGGCGCGGGTCTTGGCCTTTCGCACCATCGCGCGGCTGTGCTTGAGCTCGATGAACTCCAGCGCATGGCCCGCGAAGCTGAACGTGTCGCCGGCTCGCAGCGAGGCCGCGAAGCTCTCTTCGACGCTGCCCAGGGTGCCCTTGCCGCGCATCTGAACGAAGACCGACGCGCTCTCGGTGATGGTGCCCACGCTCAGCCGGTGCATGCGCGCCATTCGAGTCGATGCGATGCGGTACACGCCGGCGTCATCGCGCACGACCTTGTGGTAGTCGGGGTACGCCTTGAGGGTGGCGCCGCCCGTCTCGACGAGCGCCAGGGCCCAGTCGAATGCGTGTCGCGTCAAGCCGTTGAAGGACGCCGCCGTGCACACTTCGGCGAACAGGCCATCGGCCGTGAATCCACCGCCCACCGCGCACCCGACCATGTGCTGCACGAGCACGTCGAGGGGGGCATCGAGGCTGGGGGTGGGCTCAACCTCGCCGCGCCCGATCGCGTCTCGCGCGGCCGCGATCTCGACCAGCTCGAGGGCGTGGGTGGGCACGCAGGTGACGCGGCAGTCCTTGCCCGGCTGGTGCCCCGAGCGACCGGCGCGTTGGATGAGTCGCGAGATGCCCTTGGGCGAACCGATGTTGAACACCCGCTCGACCGGCCCGAAGTCGACCCCCAGATCGAGCGATGCGGTGCACACCACCAAGCGCACGGTGCCATCGCCGAGCCCGATCTCGAGCCGGCGGCGCTCCTTCCCGTCGATCGTCGAATGGTGCAGACCCATAACTGGCGCCCACTCTGGCCGGGCGTCGACGATGGCGTAGAACCAGTTCTCCGCTTGGTTGCGCGTGGTCGTGAAGAGCAAGGTGCTGTGGGCGGGATCCAGCGCCTCGAGCACCTGGGGCAGCATCTTGAAGCCCATGCGGCCCGACCAAGGGATGCTGCGGGCATCAGCCGGACGGACCGAATCGACGGTGATACCGCGGGTGATGGGCGCGGTGATGACCCGCGCTGAGCCGCCCGTCGCCGCCTTCGCGGCCGCCTCGGGATCGCGGATCGTCGCGCTGAGGGCCCAGGTGCGCGCCTGCGGCGCCAGCGCGCGCACTCGACTCAGCGCCAGCTCTAGCAACGCGCCGCGCTTGGTACCCAGCAACGCGTGCCACTCGTCGAGCACGATGCACTGCACCCGCTTGAAGCGGCGATGCGCCTCGACCGAGGTGAGCTGGATCGAGAGCGACTCCGGCGTGGTCACCAGCACCGCCGGCAGCGACTTGCGCTGTCGGGTGCGGGTGCCGGAGGCGGTGTCGCCGGTTCGGCTCTCGACCCGCAGCTCAAGGCCCAGATCGCTGACCGGAGCGGCCAACGCGGTGGTGATGTCGCGGGCCACGGCGCGCAACGGGGTGATGTAGAGCGTGTGCAGTCCACGCGGCTTCGCGCCGCCCGCGAGCTGCACCAACGGCCCGCCGAAGGCCGCATAGGTCTTGCCCGCGCCGGTCGGGACGTGGATCAGCCCGCTCTCGCCCGCCAGGTAGGCCGTCCACGCGTCCTCTTGAAAGGCGAACGGCGTCCAGCCCCGCTCGGCGAACCACTGCCGCACCCGGGCGCGCCCCGTATCGAGTTCGGCAGCCATCACTGCTCCCTCACGGCGCGATCTGTACGCATCCGGCATCGAAGAAGGCCGGCGGCGCCGTACACGGCAGCAGCGTCTCACCCGCGATCATCTGCGCCGACTCGCCCGCGACCCGGCCACCCGCGCGCGAGAGCAGCGCGGCGTGCACCGTCTTGAAGCGGGCCTTCGCCTGAGCCAGCTTCGAGGGCGGCACGTCGCGGATGAGCAAATCTGGCTCGCCGAACTTCGCGTTGCCTCGCGAGAAGAGCCAGACGCCTTTGCCCTTCTTCGCTGCGCCGAGCCGGATCTGATTGGGGCCGAGTTGCCGCGCCTTGATCTCGGCCAGCCAGGCGTCCCGCGTCCAGGCCCGGCGTGCGAGCAAGTCGATGATCACCGCATCATGCGCGGCGGCGATTTGCTGCACGCCCACACCCGCGAGGCGCACTTGAGCAGCCCCCGGTAGACCGACCAAGTCGCCACGGACGAAGATCGCGAGGCGGGCGTTTCGCGCCTTGGCCTGCTGAACTTTGGACAGGCCCTTGATTAATAATTCCAGACGCTTCGCAGGGAAAGCTTCATGCGGAAGGTCGGCGAAATCAAGGGTGATGTTCGCCTTATAGCCGGGCGGCAGCTGCTTGACGTAGGGCGCGATCCAGCTGTGCTGGGGATCGGTCCCGTTGACGGCCGCCCACATGGCCTCGCGGTCAGCGTCGGTCTGCATCGCCTTGGGGTTGGCGGTCAGGATGACAAACTGATGCAGCGTGGACTCATACTCGACGACGCGCACGGCGTCGTCTTCGAAGTCACTGGCGGGCTTGGGCGTAGGGCCACCGCCGCACGCAGACAGGCCAGCAGCAGCGATAAGGAGCAGAAGAATGCGCATGCTTCGTCGTATCAGGCTCTGGCCGCGGGGGCAACACCCGTTCAGCAGTCTGCAGGCGCGCGTGAGACAGGTCATCAACGCGACCGCCGACGCCTAATTGCGGCGCGCCCAGCGCACGGTGGTGTGCAAGCCGCGAGAGATGCCCTCGCCCTCGAAGCCCATGCTCATGCGCAGCCGCGTGAGCGACTCGAGGAACGCCGTGATCGGGGCGCCCTTCACCGGCAGCTTGGGCCAACTCGGCTTGAACTCGGAGCCGTAGATAGAGTGGGTCACGATGCCGCTGTCGCCCATTTGATAGGTGCCGCCGTTGGCGTGCTCGGGCACCATGCCCAGGTGGGCGAGCGCCGACGCGTCGGTGATGGGCTGCCCGGGGCGCCCGCGAGACAGGGCCGCGTATGCCCGCGCCGCCGCTCGATTGGCGGGCACGTTGCCCGCCTCCAGCATGCCCAGGATCGTGCGCGCCAAATAACCGTCGCCCTGGGGCGCGAAGTCGAGCACCGCCTGGCCCTCCAACGCCGTCTCTTGCTTGGCAGTCCGCGACGCGACCGGCACGCCAGCGAGGGCCTGATCGATCAGCTGCGTCAGCGTATCGCGGTCAAGGCTGAAGAGGATCGCGTCCTTCGTGATGGCGTAGTGCAGGGTGATCCCGCTGCCCGTCACGCTCTCCGCGACGGTCACGATCGCGACCTCCTTATGGGTCCCGTCCGCGTCCCACTTGACCGTGCCCGGCGCCACGCTGTTGACGACCGACTTGAGGGCCAGGAGCGTCGCCGCCAGCGCCAGCCGGTCTTTGACATGCGCGCCTACGTACAGCGGGAAGTTGACCAGCACGCCGCCCTGCGAGTCGCGATCTTGGTAGGCCGAGCGATCGCCACTGACGGGCACGTTGCCCATGCTCAAGGCGGCGTCCCAGAGCGCGCCATTGTCGCCCAGACCGACGGTGACCCAGTCGCCCAACCAGTTGAGGCCAATGTTGTTCTTCTGGGTCATCTGCTTGCCCAGCTGATCGAGCTCGCGGCGCAGACGCGACTGCGCCGCGACCCCCATCGTCAGGCGCAAGCCGTTGAATGCGGGCGGCACGGTGAGCCGCACGTCGCCCACGGCCCGCTCGACGTCGGCATACTCGCTGCGCTGGATCAGCGGCATCATGCGGGCGTCGAGATCGAGGCCACCGTCGGCGCGGCGCGTCAAGCGGACGCCGATCGGATCGATGAAGCCGCGCCAGTACTGCTGATAGCTGCGCTCGAAGCGCTCGTACGCCTTCGCCTCGGCCTCGGTGGCCTTGTCGATGTCAAGCTCGATCAGCGGCGTCAGGGCGGTCGGGCTGCCCCAGGTCTTCGATGCCGCGCCCAGCGCAGGCGTCCAGGTCATCGCTTCGCCGTCCGGCGTCTTCAAGTCATCGGCGACCATCAGGCCCAACGTCATGGCGGCCTTGACCGACGGGGCCGCGGCGCCTTGCAGCCAGCCGTGCAGCAGCATGGCGTGGTTGACGCCCGCCATCGCCGCGTTGGCCATCACTCGGCGCGCCTGCAGGATCTTCGCGCGGGGGCTGATGGCGTTGATGACGAAGGCGTCGCTGATGAAGGCGAAGCCCATCTCTTCGGCGTTGAACGGATACTTCGTGCGGAAGTAGCGGAAGTCACCGCTCTTGCTCAGCGCCAACGCCTTGCCGGTCTTCGCCGCGATGATGCGGGCGACGGCGCGGGCGCTGTTGCTGACGATCAGCACGTCGTCGACGATCACCTGGTGGCGGTGAATCTGACGGTCGGGGGTGCTCAGGACCGTGACGGCGTGTCCGGCGATCTGGAGCGTCTTGACGGTGGCGTCCGGGCGCTCGCGTTGAGCGGCTTTGGCGTAGCCATCGAGGGTCGATTCGAGGAGCACCTGGCGCTTGATGTGAAAGAGCAGCGAGACGTCACTGCCCTCGCGCAGGAACGGGTCCGAGGCGACGACCGCGACGCTCTTGGCGGCCTGATTGCCGAAGGTCTTGGAGAGCACCGAGCGCTTGAGGGCCAGTTGCCGCTCATACCGCTTGGCGAACCGGGTGGCGCCTGGGCGTGCTTCGAGCAGCCGAATGATGGGGGTGATGAGGGTGTCGACCTCTTCGGTGAGGCGCACCATCTGCCGCAAATCCGAGAAGTGCAGGTAGAAGAAGTCGGCCGGGACCCAGGCCGCCAGGGGCTCGATGACGGGGGGGCCGGCCTTCGCGATCAGCTCGTCCCAGGGGTGACCGGGCAGCGCTACGCCCTTGATGCTGTCGATGGCGATCGTCGGGTTGGCCCAGCCGCCGCCGGTGGCGCGCAGCCCGCGATCGGCTTGAAGCGCCTCTTCGATGCTCGTCCAGCCCGTGTACAGCGACATCGCCTCCGAGACGTCTCCCCGGCGATTGCGCCGCAAGATCTCGGCGTCGCCACCGGGTCGCCGGGCTTCGCCAAAGGCATCTAGGCGCGCGCCCGCGAAGATATAGAACGGCTCGGTTCGGCGGCCGCCCAACGCGCCATGCCGACGAAACCAATCCGCGGCCGCGCGATAGAAGCGCGACGCGAGCGTCGTCTGGACCGTCGCGCCAGCCGTGCTGACTTCGAGCCGCTGACGCACGCCGTCTGCGCCGTTTTGCTCGGCCATCGTGGTCCACGTGAGCGAGATCTTTTCAGGCACCTGTGTGCCTACGAGGCGCAAGAGCGCGAGCGGGCGATCGGGCACCCTGCCCTGAGCGGCGGGCACGGCAAACCCGTATCGGTCGCCGTCAACATGCAGCACGGCGTCGCCATTGACGCGGCTGATGAGCCCCGCCATGTCGGCCGGCATCGCGACGCGCAAGAACACCGCGCCGCCCTGCACCTGTTGCTCATCGGCCGTTAGCTCAATGGGGGGGAGCGTCTTGGCCGTGCGCGCGCCGGTGGTCCGAGTGAAGCGCGGCTTGACGCTGTTGGCGGCAACGGCCGACGCCGGGCTGCCAAGCGTCGACGCCGGGGCCGCAGATGCGCCAGACGCCGCCGCGGCGCCAGAAGCAGTCGAGGACGGGGGCGCGCCGGCTGGGCTGACGCGGGGCGTGTTGCACGCGGTGAGCGCCAGCGCGGCAAGAAACGAGAGCATGCGAGATGACAACATCGGGCCTCCGAGTGAGCGGGGATACTACATGAGTCGGTCGCTGGAGTGGCTGTGACAGCCGCCGCGCGCTGGCAAAGCAATCGGCGCGCCACCCCTCACGGGGCGGATCGACGGCAAATGCGGGGCGAACCGACAGTCAGCGCACACACCCCGTGCCTTGCAGGCCCGCGGACGACTCGGCATTCTCCCGGCATGAACGACCTCGACCCCATCGCATTTGCCCCCGCTCATGAGCTGGCCCGCTCGCCCGCCGCCGCAGCGATCGGCGACGCCGCCGCGCGATCGGGCATGCTCCTCGCCCACTTCGAACGCCGCGTGC
This sequence comes from Bradymonadia bacterium, assembly GCA_051276005.1. Classification (GTDB taxonomy): domain Bacteria; phylum Myxococcota_A; class Bradymonadia; order UBA7976; family UBA1532; genus JBNMOZ01. The sequence goes on from JBNMOZ010000267.1 coordinate 6,281, forward strand.
ATCTGCCAGCGCCCGACGAATGGATGCCCGAGGACCGCCCCGATCTGCAGGGACAGCGGGCCGATGAGCATAAGTATCAGCACCACCACAACGAGAACCCGGTGGGCAGCTTCAACCCCGGCCACCGCGCCAAATGGACGACCCACGAGCTGTGTCACGGCCTGGTTGGCTTCGCCTGGACGCCCGACGCCACGCCGTTCTTTCGGCTGCTGGCAGCCCGACTGTCCGAGGTGGTGCCTGTCGCGCTCTGGTACTTCTTTGACGAAGCGCAGCTTGAGCGCTGCCCCGCACATGATGGCCCGTTGTTCGCGGCGCACTGCCCCGCGTGCGAGGCCGCCGCGGGGGTGCCCGCCGAGGCACAGGCGCGAGACGATCGTTGGCGCGCCGATGGTTTGGCGTTCGTGCAGCGCGAGCTGGCGGCGGTCCGGCGCAGCATCGAGACCGGCCTGCCCGTGACGCATCGCTTTGCGACGTTAGACCTGCACTCCGACGCGCTGGCCTACACCGCGGCCCATGGTGGGCGCCTCAGCTCGCCCACCTTCGCCCGGTTCATCGAGCTGTTCCACGCCGACGACGCCCTGGGCCGCCACAAGTCGCTCGAAGCGCTGATGGCCCGCATCGAGGCGGTGGCTGGCGCGCTCGCCGAAGGCCGCTCGATCCAACCGCTGCGCAGCACGCGTGCCCGCATGATCGCGCAGGACTTGGGCTGGCGCCTGCTGATGATCGCGGCTGACTGCGCGGGGGAGACGGCCGATCTGCTCGACGCGCTCGCGGTTCGCCTCGCCGAAGATCCCGACGCGATGGAGCCGGTGATGGCCGAGTATGCCGACGCGGCCCAGACTTGGTGGCTGCCGCCGCCGGCCGACGTGTTCGCGCTGGGCTATCCGCTCTCAGGCGGGCCGCTGCGCACGGGTTCGCTGCTTACCGGGCACGGCTTGAGTCGCAGCGCGACTGAAGCGGGCTTGTTGCGCACCTGCCCGAACAGCTTGGCGGTGCTCGACGCCCGCGCTGAGCCGCTCATTGATGCGTTCATCGAGTCTGAGCGTGGGCGGGGCGTGCTGGCGATGCGGTTTGCGGCCTGGTTGTCGGCGCGCGAATCGAGCGCCGAAGCCGACCTGACGCAGTACGAGGCGACCTGCGCGAACCCGGGGCCGGCCGACGCGCTGGTGGACGTGCTCGGCGACGACGCCGACGCCGATGTGGCGCGATGTGACCACCTCAACCTGCTGCGCATGCGCATTGACGCAGACGCCCTGATCCGGGCGTTGGAGAGCGATGACGCCGTGCCCGACGACATCGAGCGTCCGGTGTGCATGGTCATTCGGCGGCGGGCGGGGGGCGATGTTTTGGTCGCCGAGATCTCGGCCGAGGCCGCGGATGCGCTCGACCGGTTGCGCGATGGGCCGTTGTCGGCAGAGGCGCTTGACCTGGCCCTCGTCGAGCGCATGTCTTTGCTCAGCCTGGGCGTGATTCGCCCCGCTCGATGGTCCATTGGCTGAGTCCGGCGGCGATCGCTCTGGCCGCGATTCGCGCATGCTGTGCCGGGCGTCCATCGCGCCGGCCGACCGCCGCCAGGCAGCGCTGCAGCCGGCGAAAGGTGTCGAGCCCGCCGTCGAGTCGGATGCCCTTCTCGGTCGGCATCGCTGCCCAGACCACGCGCTGCGCCAGCGCATCGTCCGGTGCCCAGCGCCCAAGCGTTCGCCAAGCCGTCTC
>JBNMOZ010000268.1:0-7963 GCA_051276005.1 Bradymonadia bacterium
GAGGCCCATATCGGGCTCAGCGGCGACCTGGGTCGGGATGATCGGCACTGTGGGCTGGCCCGCTGAGAAGTCGAGGCGCACCGGGGTGATGTCGTCGATGCCTGCGCCGGGCAGCAGCTTGAGCGCAACGAAGACCGAGCCGTTGTCGAGGTAGGGTTGCAGCAGGGCGTCGGCGTTCTCGGGCACGCTGTATTGGTTCTCGTCGAGCCAGCGGACCAGCTCGGACGCCTCTTCGGCGCGCAAGATCGCCTGATCGTAGGGGCCGACGGCCTCACGAGACAGCACCTGCACGTCGGGGCCGCCGCCGCCGCCGCCGCCCGCGCCGCCCTCGCCGCTGAAGCCCTCGTCGCCCTCGCCGCCGTTGAGCGCCTCGCAGTCGTCCTCGCGGGTCAGCCGAAACTGCGGCCCAAAGGCCTGATCGAGGCGGGCAAAGAGCGCCGGGTTCGACAGGCTCGTCACAACATCGGCGGGCGCCGGCAGCAACCAGCCGAACTCCGAGGGCGGCCCGCCGTAGACGATCTGCACGTGCATCTGCAGCATCCCCGGCTCATCCCCGGGCGCAAAGAGGATGCGCTCGGCGGCCTGGGTGACCGGCTGGTTGGCGTCGCAGAAGAAGCCGCCACAGGCCGAGGCCACCGCGGGCACCGAGAGGCTGGCGACGAGCGCCGTCGTAAGTCGAAGGATAAATCGCATGAGAGGCTCCGAGGTGGTTTGTCTGTCTGCCGCACCAGACGCACAAGCGCCGACATCTTACGCGTCCGAGTCGATGCGGCGTCGATTTAAGCAGTCCAGGCGCGATAGCCTGCGCGCGAACAGCAAACGAGGAGAGCGGCATGCGATGGATCTGGGCGGCGGCGGCGTTGGCCGTTGCGGGCTGCGATGACGACGGCGTCAAGGGCGGCCCCGGCGATATGCAGGCGGGCGACATGGCGAGCGCAGGCGGCGCTGGCGGCGGTGGTGCCGGCGGCGAAGGCGGCGCGGGCGGCTCGGGGGGCGAAGCCGATGATGGCGGCCTTGGCGGAGAAGGCGGCGGCGCGCCGATGACCCCCGCGGAGCGCATCGAGGCGGTGCCCGAGACCGAGCGCTGGCAGCTCGCAGGCCTGACGGCCCCGGTGCAGGTCGTGCGCACCGAGATGAACGTGCCGCATATCTATGCGCAGAACCGCGCCGATCTGGGGCGCACGCTGGGCTTCGTGGTCTCGCGGGATCGCTACTTCGTGATCGATCTGCAGCGCCGCCTCGGTCTGGGCACGCTCAGCGCCCTTCTGGGCGATCTGGCGTTGGCCAACGACATCGAATCGCGCATGACCGGCATCCCCTTCGTGGCGGATCGGCTGCTTGAAAACCTCAGCCCCGAGCTGACCGAGTACCTGCAGGCCTTCGCCGAGGGCATCAACAGCTACATCGCAGCCGTCGCCGCGGGTGAGGTGCCGCCGCCCAGCGAGCTGCGGGTCGCCGCGCCACTGCTGGGCGCCGCGACCCCCGCCGAGCTGATGGTCGACTGGACCCTGCGCGACGTGGCCGGGATGGTCGCGGTGGTCATGTACCAAACGACGTTTGAGTCGGGCGACGTCGGCCGCAGCGGGCGCACTGCGCGGCTGGAGTCGCTCTTCGTCAACGGCGAGTTCGAAGCCGAGCTGCGCCGCGACGGCTTCCTGGACGACCTGTGGGAGAACGTGACCCCGCACCTCAGCTCTCCCTCGGCGGCGGGCCTGGGGCTGGAGACCGCAGACGGCCTGACGGCCGGTCCGTTGCCGGGCGCGCGCGGTCTGGGCCTTCGACCCGAGGCGCGGACGGTGCCCACCAATTTGATCGAGCGCTTGACCACCCGCCTCGCCGCGCAGCAGCTGCGCTTCGGCCGCGACAAGGCCAAGGGCTTCGGCTCGAACGCCTGGGCGGTCGCCGGGACCCACTCCACCGATGGCCGAGCGCTCGTCGCGGGCGACGGGCACTTGCAGCTCTCGGTCCCCGCGCTGATGTACCAGATCGGCTTGGACACCCAGGTGTTCGGCGGCGGCGACGTGCATCAAGCCGGCCTGCTGCTCACCGGCCTGCCGGTCATGGCGATCGGCACCAACGGGCGCGTGGCGTATAGCCAGGTCAACCCGGTCTTCGACATCACCGACTGGTACCGCGAAGAGATCGAGCTCGGCGATGACGGCGCCCCCACGGCCAGCCGCTTCCAGGGCGAGTCGCGCCCGCTGATCGCCGTCGATGAAGAGTATGTCGTCGCCAACGTGCCCGCCTTCGACAGCGTCGGGCGCACCGAGACCTGGACGCGCTGGACGACCTTCGACGGCCGCTGGCTGGTCGACATCGAAGGCCGCGCGCTGGCGGAAGATGAGCAGCCCGCGGCCGGCGAGACCGTCGTCAACATGCAGGGCACGCTGATCGTCCCGGCCGACACGAACGACGACGGCGTCATCACCGCGATCTCTTTTGATTACGCGGCCTTTGACGCAACAAACTACGTCGACACCCTCGACAACCTCGGCTTCGCTGACTCGGTAGAAGAGTATCGAGAGGCCACCCGCGGCCTGGTGGGCAGCGCGTTGTTCAGCGCCGTGGCCGACCATAAGGGCGACGTGCTCTTCACCAGCTACCAGGCGGTGCCGTGTCGCGGCTACCTCGACCGCGCCGAAGACGGCAGCTGGCTGCCCGGCGCCAACCCCATGGAGCTGCTCGACGGCACGCAGTACGGCGGCTTCACGCTGCCCATGGCCAATGGCCGCATCGATCCTGCGCCCGGCCTGACCGACCCCTACCAGTGCGCGGTGCCCTTCGAGTCGGTGCCGCAGGCGCTCAGCCCGGCCCGCGGGTACGTGCACACGGCCAATAACGATCCCGGCGGGCTGACCCTCGACGGGCGCCTCGACGACGACGACTGGTACATCGGTGGCCCCTGGGCGCCGACCCGCGCGCATACGATCGCCCGCGATCTTGAAGAGTCCATCGCCGCGAACTCGGTCGACATTGCCGCGATGTCAGCGACCCAGGGCAACATCGACTCGCGCATGGGCGAGCTGTTCGCGCCGTACCTGCTGCAGGCGTTGACGGCCGCGCGCGCTGCGAGCGAGATCGACGGCGGCGAGCCCCATATGCAACGCCTCGCGGCGCTGTATGCCGCCGACGCCGACGCCTTCTCTGAGGCCCAGGACCGACTCGAGGCCTGGGTCGCCCGCGATGTGCCCGCCGAGTCGGGCGTCGAGACCGTGTATCACCAGCCCACCGATGCGCAGCGCGAGGACTCGATCGCCACGATGATCTTCAACGCGTGGCTGGGCCGCTTCATGCGCAGCGTCTACGACGACGAGGCCCTGCCCTGGCGCTACAGCGCGTCGCGCATGCAGGTGCGCTCGCTGATCGACTATCTGAGCAACCGCGGCCCTGAGAACGTGCTCGCGCATACCGCGTGGAACCCGGCGACGGGCGAGGCGATCTTCTTCGATCGCCTCGGCACCGACGACATCGAGCGCGCCGACGAGCTGATGCTGCAGACGCTGTCCGAGGCGCTCGACTTCTTGCGCAGCGAGCCGACCGAAGATGGTGAGGGTGGGTTTGGCACCGACGACATGACGGCCTGGCTCTGGGGCCTGCGCCACCAGGTGCGCTTTGAGTCTTTGTTGGCCGGCTTTTTGGGCGACGACTCCAGCCTGAGCGCCATCTTGAACATGTTCTCGATCACCACGCGGCAGCTGCCGCTGACCGCCGAGCGCCTGCCGCGTGAAGATCCGCGCGCCGGGCTCAAGTGGTTCCCGCGCCCGGGCGATCAGTGGTCCGTCGACGCGGCCAACCCGGGCTTCAGCGGCTCGCGCTTCACCCACGGCAACGGCCCGGTGATGCGCATGGTCATCGCGTTGGACGATGGCGCGGTGGAGGGCGTCAACATCGTGCCAGGCGGCCAGTCGGGCCTCACCGACTCCCCGCATTTCAAGGACCAGGCGGCGCTTTGGCTGGCGAACGAGACCGTGCCGTTGCGCTTCTCCCCGGCCCAGGTCACCGAAGGCGCGACCGGCCGCGAAGTCTATACGCCCTGATGCTCAGGCCGCGTTCGAGGCGTGCGTACGCGTCAGGCCCCAACGCATCGCCCGCCGACGGCGACCGGCCGCCCCGACAGACCGCCCCGACACCGTAGCGTTACGCCCCAGGCGCATCGGCCGGCTGGTCAATATGCGTCGGCGCGTCGACGCGCACCGGCAGGTACATCTCAAACGTGGCGCCGGCGCCGATCGCGCTGCGCACGTCGATCCAGCCGCCGTGGTCGCGCACGATGCCATAGGCGATCGACAAGCCCAGCCCCGTGCCTTCGCCCACTGGCTTGGTCGTGAAGAACGGCTCGAAGACCCGCTCGGCGACGTCTGGCTCCATGCCCACGCCGGTGTCGGTCACGGTGAGCCGCACGAAACCGGGCGCGTACTCGTCGTCGGCCTCGAAGCGCCGCTTGACCGGGGTCGTCTCGAGGGTGATGACGACGATTCCGCCGTCGGGCATGGCATGGGTGGCGTTCTGGATCAGGTTGGTGAGCACCTGCTCGACCTGCGCCACGTCGCCCTTCACGCAAACAGGCGCCTCGGGCACTGTCGCCTCCAACACCACCCCGCTCTTGTGCATGAGGGGGGCGAGCAGCATCCCGCACTGCTCGATGACTTCATTGAGATCGACCAGGTTCTCTGGCGATGGTTCCCGGCGAGCAAACCGCAGCAACCCCTTGATCAGCGTGGTCATTCGGTGCCCTTGGGCCTCGATGATCTCGGCGCTGTCCTTGAGGTCGTCCCCTTGGACGAGCCCCCGAGAGATCATGCGCGCGCGCCCGATGATGACGTTGAGCGGTGTGCCCAACTCATGGGCGGTCCCCGACGCGAGCTGCCCGACCGTCTTGAGCCGCTCGGCGTGGCGCAACTCAATCATCGCCGCGAACCGGCGGTGCGTCTCACCCTCAAGGGCGGCGTGCACCTCTTCGAGGCGCTCGGCCATATGGTCCATCTGGTGAGAGAACGTCCCAATTTCGTCTCGCATATTGCTGTTTGTGCGGCCGCTAAAGTCGCCGCCCGCGATCTGTTGCGACAGCGCCGAGAGCGCCTGCAGCGGCTCCCCGATCAGGCGCCTGATCGCCCAGTGAATGCCCAGAGCAATACCGACAATCATCAGTAAGGTCAGAATGATACGATCAATAACCAGCGCCCGCAGCTCGTGATTCTGGCGATCGAGCGAGCGGCGCATCATGAGCACCGCGCGCACCGTCTCGTTGACCACGATCGGCACGAAGTACGCGTGCCCGTCTTTGTCGCTCACGTAATAGGACTGCCGAAGTTTTGTGAGCCGCTGCCACGCCTCTTTGGTGCCCGTGAAGCTCGCCGGCACTTCGGCCGTCGGGCGCCACCATCGCGCGCCACCGGGCAGCTCCGTGCGCACCTCGGTCACCACCCGCCCCGCGCTCAGGAAGCCGTCTTCACGCAGAACCGGCGAGACCGCCGTCGCCAGCAACTCCGCCTGGGTGCGCAGCTCGGTGTTGAGATCATCTTGGATGCGCCCTATGGCCGCCTGCGTGCTCCAAATGGCATGCAGCCCCACGATAAGGCAGACTATCCCTGTCATCCACAGGGACAGGCGTGTCGCGAGGCGCATTCGATACCTTTCATATGCAGGGCTGCTGACGAGAGCCGCGGACGAGAACCGCTGACGAGAACCGCTGACGAGCGTCGCAGGAATGCAATCTGCATAACAGGTTGGTTCCCAGTAACTCGACGACACAGTGTGGCTCGAACCCCGAGCAGATTGAAGAAGGAGCCCGCGTGGCACGCATCCTCATCGCAGATGACGACTTCGAGATGCGCCAAATGCTAACCCTGCTTGCGCAATTACGTGGACACCACGTCGAGACCGTAGCCACCGGTGACGCGCTCGTCACTCGGCTGCTCGACGAGACCCAACCCCCACCCGACATCGTGGTGACCGACGTGCGCATGCCGGGCCGCACCGGCCTTGACGCGCTGGCCACGGTTCGGCCCCATTGCCCGACTTTGCCCGCGGTTGTCATCACCGCGTTTGGCGATCATACCGTGCATGCGCGCGCTCGAGACCTGGGCGCGCGCAGCATCGACAAACCATTCGACCCGGACGACCTGCTCGATCTTGTCGAAGACCTGCTGGATGCCGCATGACGCCTCACATTCTCGTCGTTGAAGACGACTCTGCCATGGCCGACATGGTGCAACTGACCCTGCGCGGATCGAATATGCGGGTGAGCCTGGCTGACTGCGTCGACGGGGGGTGGGCGATCCTCCAAGACGAAGACATCGACGCCGTGCTGACCGACCTGCACCTGGGCTCTGGGCGGGGGGTCGAGCTGGCCAAGCGGCTGTCCGAAGCCGGCCGCGAGACGCCGGTCGTTGTCATGACCGCGTTCGGCAGCATGGACACCGCGATCGCCGCCTTGCGGGCGGGCGCTTGGGACTTCCTGACCAAGCCCGTCGAGCTCGACGAGGTCGTACACGTCATGCGACGCGCCGTGAAGCATTCCCAACTATCAAGCGAAGTCCGACGCTTGCGCCGCGCTGTCAATCACGACAGCGCCTGCAATGGCATGGTCGGCAGCAGCCCCGCCATGGCCGCGCTCTACGACTTGATTCGGCGCATCGCGAGCCGCCCGGTCAACATCCTGGTGACCGGCGAGAGCGGCACCGGCAAGGAGCTGGTCGCGCGGGCATTGCACTGCCTCAGCGACCGCGCCGAGGGCCCGTTCGTGGCGGTCAACTGTGCTGCGATGCCCGAGAGCCTGCTCGAGAGCGAGCTGTTCGGCCATCGCCGCGGCGCCTTCACGGGCGCCCACGAGTCCCATGACGGCCTGTTCGTTCAAGCCGACGGCGGCACCATCTTCCTCGACGAGATCGGCGAGATGAGCCCCGCGGTGCAGGCCAAGCTGCTGCGGGTGCTGCAGGAGCGCACGGTGCGCCCGGTCGGTGCGACCCAGGAGACGACCTTCGACGCGCGGCTGGTCTGCGCGACGAACCGCGACCTGGCCGAAGATGTCAAAGCCGGGCGCTTGCGCGAGGACCTCTACTACCGCATCAAGGTCGTGCACCTGCACGCGCCTGCGCTGCGCGACCGCGGCGGCGACATCTTGGTGCTCGCCCAACACTTCATCGAGAAGTTCGCGGCGCGCTTCAACGTTGATATCAGCGGCCTGTCTCGCAGCGCGGCTGCGCGGCTGATGCAGCATGACTGGCCGGGCAACGTGCGCGAGCTCGAGAACAGCATCGAGCGGGCGGTCGCCCTGGCGCGCTTCGACAAGCTGGGCCTGTCGGATTTGCCCGACACGGTCCGCGCCAAAGACACCCCCACCTCGGCGCTGCACGAGCACGACGCCGAGAATCTGCCCACGATGCACGCGGTCGAGCGGCGCTACATCCTGCATGTGCTCGACGTCGCCGACGGCAACAAGAGCGCGGCGGCCGACTTGCTGGGCCTGGATCGCAAGACGCTCTATCGCAAGCTGCGCCGCTACGCCGAAGACGAGAGCGACAGCGACGGCGACGGCGAGATCTGACGCGCGCCTGGCCCGCGGTCACCCAACCGGGTCGAACCCAACCGGGCCAAACCCAACCGGGGCGAGGTGGGACAACGCGCCACACCCACAGAGGCAGACGGCCCCGCCTCACCCTGCCGAAGAGCCTGACGAGTCGTCCAATCAAGGCTGGCACACCGCCTGCAAATCAGTGAGGGCGTCACCCAGAACAGTGCACGACGCGCTCACCGAAAGGACACCCATGAACACCGACATCGTCAGCGGCAAGCTCGACGAAATCAAAGGCTCGATCCAGACGGAATGTGGCAAGCGCACCGGCGACGATCTCGCCGCCTGGAAAGGCCGCCGCGACGCGCTGCTTGGCAAGCTCGAGCAGCGCTACGGCAAGGCGAAGGAGACCTTCGAAGACAAGGTCGACGAGCTCCTCGCAAAGATCTG
>JBNMOZ010000269.1:0-7941 GCA_051276005.1 Bradymonadia bacterium
GGGGCGCATGCGCTCGGGCTCGGTGCCGCACAGATCCCGCGCCAGGCGCCGGCCGTCTTCGATCGCGGCGGCCAAATCGAGCGCGGCTTGGGGCGCGACCACGCCGACGTGCGTGATGGGTTCGCAAGCCGCGTCGCCCAGCGCCTCCCGGGCCGACAGGGGCGCCCAGAGCCCGTCCAGCGCACCCAGCGCGAGCGCCTCGTCGGTGCGGGCGAAGACGCCGGCGGGCACCGACGCGACGACCACCGGGGTGCGCGCGCCGGCATCTCGGGCCAGGGCGATCCCGGCCGCCGCGGCGTCACTGATCCGGCGCACATCGTCTTGAATGCGATCGAGGCGTCCGGTGGGCGCCACGACCAGCCGATTGCCCGGCAGACCAGGCGCGCTGAGCAGCGCGGGCGCGTCGCCCAGGCGCGTGTCGATCGCGGCGCGGGCCTTGATGGACGCAGCGATGGGGTCGGGCCCGGCGTGGATGTCGGCCGTGACCCAGATGACGGCATCAAAGCGGGGGTCGGTCAGCGCGGCGTCAAGGTCGGCGACGTGGATGAGATCGGGGCGAGCCATCGGGGCCTCCAGCGGACAAAGTGCATCAGAGGCGCACAATCAGAGCGCCATGGTCCCGCGTCAAGCGCTGAGTCGTCTGAACTCTAGCAGCACGCAGGTCCGTCGGCGTCGGGTTGACCGAATCAACGGCCTCGACCGCGGTCAGCACCTGCGCTGCGCGGATCGCTGATCAGCCCGCCTTCACCAGCAGGCCAGCCACGTTGGTGATCACGCGCCGTGCTGAGGCCGGCCGGTAGCCCTTGGCCCCGTAGATCGACACGCCCGCCGCGGCCGCGCTCAGGTCGAGCGCTGAGAAGATCACCGCGGGTCGGCCGGCATGGGTGAAGACCTCAAGCTGCTGCCCGCGGGCCTGCTGTCCCTGAGCCTGGAGCGCGCGGCGCGCCGGCAGCGTGAAGCGCACGTCGCGGGTCAGGTCGACCCCGCCCTCGTAGCGCCCAGCCACCATCGACGCGCTCGCGTCGAGCCGCGACGAGGCGCCGAAGACATCCGTGAGCGCGGCGCGCGCGGCCGTCGCGAAGGCCGCGCTGCCGCCCCAGGCGTCCACCAGCACCGTGCCACCGTCGGCGACGAAGGCGGTCAGCGCCGCGGCCTGATTCGTGTTGAGCGTGAACGCGTGCTTGCCCGTCAGATGCAGCAACTGCACGCCCTTGAGGCCCTCCGCTGACAAGGTCACGGCGCCGCGATCTTTCACGGTCGCGCCCGTCTGATGGGTGACGTGGGGCGCGAGTTGCCGCCATGCCTGCGCGCCCGTCTCGGCGTCCACGCTGTCGTCGACCGAGACCCGCGCCACGGTCAGCACGGCGTCACGCGCCGGCTCAGCGGCGCTGGTGGGCAGGTCGCTCTGAAACTTGCCCGGCATCTGTTGGCGGTCGGTCACATAGGCCAACAGCCCGCTCGCGAAGCCAAAAGCGGCGTGCACCGTCTCGTTGGTCTGCCACGCGCCCGACAGGTAGCCGTCGCTGAGCAAGAAGACCATGCGGCTGCCGTCGCTGATCCCGCGGATCGCCGGGGGCGTCTTCATCGGGCGCCCGTTGGCGGCGAAGATCGGATGATCGGCCGGCACCGCCGCCAGCGCGCGACCGGACCCTGGGAACAGCCGCCCGGCCAGCGCCTCCATGCTCTTCTTGAAGGCCGGCGCGCCGTCGCTGGGCTCGGCCAAGATGGTGCCGCCCCGCTGGATGTACGCCCGCAGCTTCGCGACGCCGGCCTTGTCGAACCGGGCCGCCTCGGTGCCGCTGATGAACAGGATCGGCGCCTCGAACTCGCTGACCTCGGCGTCGATGCGCACGCTGTTCCAGTTGAGCGGCGCTTCGTAGGCCGACCACAGGTGGGTGGTGAGGTTGGCCAGATCGCGGGGGTTGAGGTTCCAGCCCTGACCACCCCCGTTCGCGACCGTGCCGTACTCGAGCTTGTTGAACGCCACCGGCGCGCCGCCATAGACCATGAACAACGTGCTGAACGCGGTGCCGATGACCGGCGTGCGGCTGGTGGGGATCGAGCCGTCCGTGCGCTGGGCGGTGAGCGCGGCCACGGCGCCTTCGCGAAACCAGTCGCGCCCGCCCAGGTACTTGCGCCCGCTGGCCACGCCGGTGCGCTCGATGCCGTACAGGTAGTAGCCGTCGGTGTTCGCCCCGCCCCGCTCGCCCAGCCACTTCATGCCCCGCTCAAGGCGCTCGAGCACCTCGGCCGCCGCGCCCTCCTTGAACGCGCGCGGGTTGGCGCGGCTGTACGCCTGCTTGCCGTGGTGCATGTCGAAGACGAGGAACAGGCTGGCCAGCCCGGCGGTGGCCATGTTGGCGGTCGATCCGCCGGTGGTGTAGCCCCAGCCGCCGTCGGCGTTCTGCACGGTGCGAAAGTGGGTTGAGACCTTCTCCCAGAAGGCATCCCCCGGATCGAAGCCCGCCCGCGCCGCCGCCCAGAGCCCGAGCACGCCGTACTGGCTGCACGAGTTGTCGAAGTCCTGGCGCTGGTTGTTGTAGCGCCAGGCGCCGTGGGTGTTCATCGCGCCCAGCAGCCACTCCGCGTCGCCCCAGAGCGCCTCGCGCCAGGTGGCATTGTCGGGCTGCTTTCGCAGGGCGTACTCCCAGACGTTGGCGCGAATCCCGACCACGTAGGTGTTGTTCGTCTCCAGCTTGCCAAGCCACGCCAGAGCGCGCGCGAGTTGGGGATCGCTGACGGGGTGCACGCCGGCCGCGAGCATGGCCAACGCGGCCAGACTGGTCGGTCCGCCGCCCGCGTATGAGTGCTCGCCGATCGCCCCGTCGGGGCGCTGCGCGCGCTTGAGAAAGAGCACCGAGTCGTCGACGGCGGTGGCGATCTTGGCGGCGGTGATCTGGCCGTCGAAGCCCTTGAGGTTGGCCGCGGCGGGCTGGCCGCGCATCGAGCCGATTCGGTTGTTGAGGTTGTTGATCTGGTTGAGGTTGTTGATCTGGTTGAGGTTGTTGATCTGGTTGAGGTTATTGATCTGGTTGAGGTTGTTGATCTGGTTGAGCTGCTGCGGCACCGGTTGGGCGTCGGCAGTGAGGGTCAGCGCGCCGGCGGCGAGGGCCGCAATGAGCATCTTACGAAGCATGATATTTCTCTTTCAAGGCAGCGGGTTGAGGTTGATGCTCAGTAGGTCTCGACGGCGGTGTGGCCGACGTCCATCACGGTGTTCGCGTCTTCGAATTGGGCCCGGGCGAAGTCTTTATTGTCGCGCACCAGCTCGAAGTACTCGGGGCTGAACTTCTTGACCCGCCGGCTCTTCTTGGCGGTGCTGCCCGACTGCACCCAGGTGCCCTTGCGCTCGTAGAAGGTGCGCCCGCCCACGGTCTTGACCTTCTGCGCCTGCACCACCTTGCCCTGGCGATCGCGATACATATTCGACATGGCCGAGCTGACCTTGCGCGACGCCAGCTGCTGGTCGTTATCGGCCTGGTTGACCGCCCAGCGCCCCGACGCGTTGCGGTTGGCCTGCTTCATCAGCTTGGCGGCCTCTTCGTTGGCCTCCTTGGGGGTGAACTGGGTGTTGGCCTGGCTGATGAACGCGGTGTACTCGGTGATGATCCCGAAGCGATGGCTCAGGCGCACCACCTCGGCCACGCGATCCTGGGTCTGGCCCTCCAGGCGAACCTCAGCGAGCAGATCGCCGATGCGGCGCGAGGCCCAGATCCAGGCGATGAAGGCGTCGTCGACGGCCGGCTTGGTCGCAAACTCTGCGGTGACGTCAAAGGTGCGGGCGGCGCCGCGCAGGCTGCCCTTCAACGAGATCGTGTGGGTGCCGCCGCCGCTGTAGCGCCCCAGCAAGAGCACCTCTTGGCCGCGGAACAACGATCCGAGGGCCTTCGGCGTCGGGTGATCGACCTTGAGGCCGCCGAAGTCGACCTGCACGTCGGTCAGCACCGGGTGGCTCAGGCCGTCGTAGAGCGCGGCGACCTGCACGTCGATGGCGTCGTCGGGCTTGAAGTAGACCGACCGGCCGGCGGTGTCGCGGGCCAGGCTGTCGAGCAGGTGCGCGTTGACGTCATGCCCCACGCCGATGGCGAAGACCCGCGTTGACGCGGTGTTGAGCGCCGGTACGCTCGCGACGATGGTGTCGGGGTTCATCTCGCCCGCGGTCGGCGCGCCGTCGGTCAAGAAGAGCATCATGCGCGGTCGCGTCGCGTCGGCCTCGCCCGCCAAGCCGGCCTTGAGCGCGGCGCTGATGTTGGTCTTGCCCTCGGCCAGCAAGCCCCGCACGAACGTCTTCGCCGCGGCTCGATTGTCGGCGGTGGCCGGCACCACGTCGGGGCTGAAGCGCTGCACCGCGCTGCCGAAGGCGATGATGTTGACCCGGTCCTCGGCGCCCAGCTTGTCGATGATGTACTCGACCGCGAGCTGCACCTGCCCCAGCTTCTCGCCGCGCATGCTGCCGCTGGTGTCGACGACCAGCAGCACGTCCTTGGGCTGCGCCTGGGTCTTGGCCGGTGCCCCGTTCAGAGCGCTCGGGCCGTCGCCGGTGGGGTTGCCCAAGAGCATGAACCAGCCGTACTCCGAGCCCTCGGGGCGATGCGTCAGTACGCGCAGGCCCACGGCGTCATCATCCATGGCCCAGAGCAGGCGCAGGTCCTCCGTCTCGCGCACGGCGTCGGCGCTCAGGCGAACCCGCGCGGTGTGCACGTCGGGGCGCGTGACCTCGATCTCATGCGTGGGGCTGAAGATGCCGCGCAGCGGCTTGCGGCCGGTGATCGTCGCGTCGACGGTGATGCGCCGCACGGGCGTCTTGCTCAGGCCCGCCAGCGGCAGCGGCAACTGCGCATCGAAGAGCGCGCCGGGCCGCACGGGGTACGCCATCTCGGTCGTGACCAGGCTGCGGGTGCCCAGCTTGACCTGCGCCACGAAGACCGGGCGGTTGGCGTAGGGCATCAGCCGGCTCACATCGCGCGCCGCCGCGAGGGTCGTGTACAGCGACTGCGCCCCCTTGGCATCGAGCACCGCGCCGCGCACCTGCACGCCATCCACCCGCACCATCACCGCGTCGCTCGCCGTGCCCATGGGCAGCGGGATCAACGCGAGGTGCGCCGACGCCGTGGTGGCCGCGACCGTGTCTTCAGTGCGGGCCTTGACCCCGTCGGCGCTCAGACGCGCGTTGATGGCGCTGTAGAGCACCGCGGCCGTGTCGGCGTCGGCGGTGGGCGTGAACGTGCCGCCCTCGTAGGTGCCAGGGAAGAAGACCGCGCCGGCGTGGGCCGCGCCCAGACTCAAGAGGATCGCGAGGGGTATGCTGACCAGAAGGGCGGGGTGACGCATCGAGGGGCTCCGTGGCGGTGTCCGTGGGGGCTGATCCGTAGGAATACGGACCGTAGACGGGCGGCTCTGCGCGGTGGTCTGTTGGGCGTGAAACGGATGTCAAAGACTTGTAGCCACGGCGACGGCGCCTCTATCGTGCCGGCCATGTTTGCCCCCCACCCGACTCTGCTGACTGCCCTGCTCGTCACCGTCCCGTCCTGGGCGCTCGCCCAAGGCGGCAACCTGGGCGATGGCGCCTCGACCGGCTCGCTCGTCCAGCTGCTGCTGGGGCTGATCGCCGGCCTGGGGCTGCTGATCGCGATCGGCCTGCTGCTCGTGCGCCCCCATCGCGACCCGCCCGCCTCACTGATCGGCCCCGCCGTCATCGGGCTGGCGCTGTCGATCCCCATCGTGGCGGTGGCGGTCTGGGCGCTGGTGGGCAGCGCGTCGCTCCTGGTCGGCGCGGGCGTCGCGCTGGGTCTGGGCGCGGCCTACGTGGCGTTCATTGCCCGACGCTGGCGGCGCTGAACGCGGGCTGCTAAAACCTCGGCGACGCAGCACGCACTCACGCCAGGAGATCCAATGCAGCTCGACCAAATGAAGATCGTCGTCACCGGTGGCGCCAGCGGCATGGGCCGCCACTTCAGCCTCGCCCTCGCCCGCGCCGGTGCCCATGTGGCCGCCTGCGATCTCAACGAAGAGGGCTTGGCCAGCCTCGCCGCCGAGGCCGACGGCCTCAAGCTGAACACCTACACCTGCAACGTCGCCGACGAGACGCAGGTCGAGGCGATGTTTGATCAGGCGTGGCAGGATCTGGGCGGGCTCAACGGCCTGGTCAACAACGCGGGCATCTTCCGCGACGGCCTGCTGGTCAAGAAGGACCGCACCACCGGTGCCGTGCGCTCGATGTCGCTGAAGAACTGGCAGATGGTCATCGACGTCGACCTGACCGGCCCGTTCTTGTGCACCCGCGCGCTGGCCAGCCGCATGCTCGAGAACGACCAGCGCGACGGCGTGATCGTCAACATCAGCAGCATCGCGCGCCACGGCAACATGGGTCAGGGCAACTACTCGGCCGCCAAGGCCGGCTTGGTCGCCGACACGGTCGTCTGGGCCAAAGAGCTCGCGCGCTACAACATTCGCCTGGGCGCCATCGCGCCGGGCTTCGTCGACACCCCGATCCTGCAAGGTATGAAGCCCGAGGTGCTCGAGAAGATGCTCAAGGCCGTGCCCCTGCGCCGCGTCGGCTCGGTGGAGTCGATCTTCGCGGGCATCAAGTTCATCATCGAGTGCGATTACTTCACGGGCCGCTGCATCGACATCGACGGCGGCATGCGCCTGTGATCACCGGCTGACGCCGGCCCCGCCCCGCCGCCCGATGGGTCACGCCCCCCGAAAACGCCGACGGGAGTTCAACGGCGGGCCTGATGCCCGGCGAGCGCCCCGCGCCGCCTATCGACCGCTCCCGCGTCGTCATCATTCGCTGACCGGGTCGCCTTCGCCATCCCCGCGAGCGACGCTGAAGTCTGCGCTGTTACTCACCCCACGTTTTCGGTGCGTCCCCATCCACCACCCTCCTGTCGATCAGGTGCGGTACGCTGCGCCCGACACAGGAGTCGCCCATGTATCGCTCGCTCATTGTGCTCGCGCTCATCGCGACGCCCGCTTACGCCCACGCCGAAGAGACGCTGCGGCTCGATCTGGCGCTGACCTACGACCGCTTCGAGCAGCAGGTGAAGTCCGAGATTGGCGGCGCGCGCGGCGAGCGGCTGGTCGAGGAGTCGTTCTTCGGGCTGCAGGGGGCAGGCACGTGGCGGGTCTGGGGGCCCATCGCCCTGGGCTGGTACGCGCAGCTCGACAGCGGCGCCCGCAACGCCGGCCGCTTCGTCGGCCTGGACGCCGACAACATGACCGTCACTGAAGGCCAGGTCGGCGGCGACTTCACCGAGTTTTGGACCGGCCCGCTGGTGCGCGCGTCCTGGCGCGGGCTGTTCGTTGAGCTGGGCTACGGGGTGCTTGGCCTGCGCGACGACGACGCCCGCGGCGATCTGCGCGATGAGAACGGCGGCACCGACGACGCCCTGCGCACGACGCCGACGGTGGCCTGGATGCTCGGGTTCGGCGGCGCCATCGAGGTGCACGAGGGCGTCGACGTGGTGCTGCGCGCCCAGTATCGCGTGCGTTACTACAACCGGCGCGGCGACACCCCGCTTGAGAACGAGCTGGTGCACGGCACTCAGAACTTCACGCCGTTCTTCGGCGTCGCGTGGCGCCCGGCGCTCTGAGATCCACCGCCGCTGCAGCTCGGCCTGCCCGTCCATGGACGCTGACCGCAGAGCGTGCCATCGTGATCGGCGATGAACGCCCATCTGCCTCGATGGATCGCCCTGCGCCTGATGGGGCTGACGCTGCTGACCGCGATCGTGTCTTTTTGGACGCAGATGGACGGCCTCATCGGCCCCGAGGGCATCAGCCCCGCCACTGAACTGCTGCGCCAAACCGCGGAGTGGGCCGGCGAGAAGAACACCTCGGCCTTTGCCAATCGTCCCACGCTCGGCTGGCTCTTCGGGGGCGACACCGACGGCCTGACGGCCATCTGCGGGTTGGGGCTGGCCGCCGCCATCGCCTTGA
>JBNMOZ010000270.1:0-7937 GCA_051276005.1 Bradymonadia bacterium
CCGCCATCATCGCGCGGGTCACCGCGACCCTGGAGTTGGCGCCGCTCGCAGGCTGCGACCTGATCATCGAGGCCGTCTTCGAGAACATCGATCTCAAGCATCGCGTGATCAGAGAGGTCGAAGCGCTGCTGGGCGAGGACGCGATCTTCGCCAGCAACACCTCGGCGCTGCCCATCAACGATCTGGCCAAGGCGTCGAAGAACACCGCCAACTTCGTGGGCATGCACTTCTTCTCGCCCGTCGAGAAGATGCCGCTGCTCGAGGTGATCAAGGGCGGCGCGACCAGCGATGATACGCTGGCGCGGGTGCTGGGCTTCGGCAAGGCGATCAGCAAGACCAACATCGTCGTCAACGACGGCTACGGCTTCTACACGACGCGCTTCTTCACCGCGTACATCCTCGAGGCCGTGCAGCTGGTCGCCGAGGGGCACTCTCCACTGCTCGTCGAGCGCGCCGCCCGCGCCGCCGGCATGGTCGTCGCCCCGCTCAAGGTCTTCGACGAGGTGACCTTGTCGTTGGCCGCCCACGGCATCGCCATGCGCGAGCGCTATGAAGACATCGACCTCAACACCTATGCGGGCGTGCGCCTGATTCGCAAGATGGTCGAGTTGGGCCGCACCGGCAAAGCCGCGGGCGCGGGCTTCTACGACTACGCCAGCAAACCGCGCCGACTGTGGACCGGCCTGGCCGAGCTTGTGGCCGAGGTGGGCGATACCAGCGCCGCGCCGGGCGACTTCGACACCATCCAAGACCGACTGATGTTGGTGCAGGTGCTCGAAGCCGCGCGTTGCTTGGATGAAGGCATCCTGCGCAGCACGGCCGAGGGCGAGATTGGCGCCATCATGGGCGTGGGCTTCGCGCCGAACACGGGCGGGCCCTTCGCCTGGATAGACCGCCGCGGGGTGCGCGCAGTGGTCACCGCCCTCGACGCCCTGGCCGCCCGCTTCGGCGACCGCTACGCCGTCCCGGCGCTGCTGAGGACCATGGCCGAGACGAACAGTACGTTCTTCGTGGCGGTATAGACACGCTGCAACCCCGCCGGCAAACTTCGGTCTCCACTCACAAAGGAGGCCCCGTGGCGAAGAAGATTCATACCTATGAAGGCGCCGACATCGACGTGACCTGGAACGGCGCGTTGTGCATTCACGTCGGCGAATGCGGCCGCGCTGTGGGCGACCTGTTCGTCGGCGGGCGCGACCCGTGGTGCAGCCCTGATGTCTCGGCCCTCGAAGACGTCATCGCCGTGATCGAGCGCTGCCCGACCGGCGCGCTGAGCTACGCCCTCAAGGACGGCACTGCCCCCGAGATGGCGCCCGCCACCAACACCGGCATCGTCGCCAACAACGGCCCGATCTACCTGACCGGCGACCTGCAAATTGACGGCGCGACCGAGGCCACCCCCGGCGTCGCCACCCGCGTCGCGCTGTGCCGCTGCGGCAAGAGCAAGAACAAGCCGTTCTGCGACAACACGCATGAGGGCATCGGCTTCCGCGATCGCGGCGCCATCGGCGACTCAGGCACGGCCATCGAGGCGAAGGGTGGGCCGCTGAAGATCAGCCGCATCCCCAACGGGCCGTTCATGGTCGAGGGCGCGCTGACCCTGCACGCGGGCAGTGGGCGCGCCGCGTGGACCGGCGATAAGCTGTGGATGTGCCGCTGCGGAGCGAGCAAGAACAAGCCGTTCTGCGACGGATCGCATACGGCGGCGGGCTTCGTGGCGGAGTAGGTGGCTCAGTCAGGCGGACGCCGCGTCGCGTCCGCTCCGATCAGGGTTCGTCGTCGGTGACGGTGCCCTCGCCTTCCCAGGTGGGCACGGGGTCGACCACGATCGTGTCGTAGTCGACCGGCTCGGCGACGGGCTGCACGCTGTTGAGCGTGATGTCTTCGACCTCAACCTCGCCCGCCTCGGTGGGCGAGAGGCCGGCGCCACGCCAGTCGAAGACCGGGCGCTCGCCGTTGGTGTGGCGCTCGGCAGCGCTGGGGTTGGGCACATCAGCCGGATCGACGACTTCGCCCCCCGCATGGACCTCCATGCCAGACGGCGAGACGACGTCATCTGTCGTGTCGCCGACACCGACCGCGCCGTCACCGTAGGCGTTGCGCTTGATCTGCTCCTCATAGTCAATCGGGTTGTCGAGATCTCCCGCCTCTCTCTTGAAGCGCAGCTCCTCGAGATCGGTGATGTCGATCGTGGGCACGTCGAGCTGCACTTGAGTGGGGACGTCGCCACCGACAGGCACGAAGCCCTGAGCGGTCGCCCCCAGCCCCTCGACGTCGGGGGCCATGCGCAGGCTGCCCAGCACCGGCGTTGGCGCGTCGGGCGCGTCGCTGCTGGTGTCGAGCGTGGGTGCGATATAGCGGCTCGGGTACAGGTTCGTCGCGACGCCCGGCGCGTCGGCCGGCATGCGCTCAGGCGGCGCCTCGAAAGTATCGAGCGACGGCAGAGGCGCCAGCGACGCGCGGCGGGTGTCAGGGCGGTGAGTCGCCCCCTGCTCGTCGGGGATCGCGGCAGTCGCCCCGGGCTCATCAGCCCGCGTCGTCCACCACAGCAGCGCGACAGCTGCTCCCATCAGGGCGAGGAGGCGCAGTCTCATCGTGCGACCGGACGCTCACGCGCGAAGATGAACCACTGACCGGTGCCCAGGCCTGTGCGGCCACACTTGCGTGAGCTGTCGTCTTCGCCCCAGTCGGTGCCATCGCTCTGGTTGCTGTCCATCCCGCGATCGTCGAAGTCGATGGTGAAGTCGCCCGTGTCGCCACAGGAGTCCTCGCCTTCCAGATAGCCGCCATTCCACTGATCGCCGCGGTTGCGCACCTGATTGTTCAGGTTGTTGCGGCGCATCGGGGGCGGGCTCTCGTCGCCGGCGCCGTTGCCCTCGCTGAAGCAACTCTGTGCGTCAGAACCGGTGGTGAACTCGGTGTAGTAGGGCACGTCGTAGACCGACAGGTCGACGGTGAACGCCGCGTCAGCCGCGCGCACCGCGTCACGACAGGCGAAGCGCACGTCCCAGCGGTTGCCGAGGGCACGCAGGCCCCACCAAACGCCGGCGTTGGCGCGCGCCGGATCCAGGGTCTGCAGGTCGTCGTAGTAGTCCGACCGCTGATCGTTGAGGGTCTGGCCCTCCGTCGCCGCCACCAGTGTCCAGCCACCGCCGTCGGTGGTCATGTCGCAGTAGACACGCCGCTCCTGCTCGCCGGGCGGACGCAGGCTGTAGACGCCGCTGGCGCGGTTGCCCGCTTCTCGCGCTGCTAAGCAGCTGGCGAAGACTTCCGCCGGCGGCTCACCGCCGCCCTCGAGCACCCAAATACGGCGCTCCCAGCTGTTGTTGCCGTTGAGGAACGTGTTGCCGCAGCGATAGCCGCTGGTCATCCGGTTGCCGTTGCTGTGCCAGCACATGCGCTGGGCGCTGCCGGGATCACGCAGCGTATCGCAGGAGTTGCGGCTCACGCCCGTCCCCGCCTGCACGAAGCCCAGCGAGTAGGAGTTGTTGTAGTAGAAGTCGACGCCGTTCTCGCGGGTCAACGCGTTGCCGTTGCCGGTGTCACGGAACACTTGCGCGTGGCGACCCTGGGCCAGCAGGCTCCAGTTGGCCGCGCCCACCTGACGGCAACCCAACATGACGCGATCGCCGCGGCAGTCGTTGTCGACGATGGCCTGCAGGCCGTTCGTCGTCGCCCCGAAGGCGCTCGTGTGGCAGGCGCGCCAGCCGTCCAAATCGGCGTCAGGCGTGTTCTGGCGGATGCCCTGGAAGGCCAGCGCGTCGCCGGCCGGCGGCTCGGGGTCGCCGCCGCCGCCCGCGTCCTTGGTCCAGATCACGCGCTCTTCGGCGGCCCCGGCTCTGGTGTTGTTCCCACAGCGCCAGCCGCCGTTCAGGTTGTTGCCGCTGCTGTGCCAGCAGATGCGGTCATTGCTGCCCATGTTGGTCGTGTCGCAGGAGTTACGCGTGACGGCCTGTCCAGCAGGCGCGAAGCCAACGCTCTGCACACCATTAAAATACCAGCCGACGCCATTGTTGACCGTCAACACATTGCCGCGGCCGGTGTCGTTGAAGACCGCTTCGCGATCGCCCATGGCGAGCACCTGCCAGTTGGCGGCGGCCGTCGCTTTGCAGCCGTACATGATCTGATCGCCATCGCAGTCGTTGAGGATGGTGGCGAGCGGCAGGCCGCTCTGGTTGTAGATGCTGCGGTGGCACTGGCGCCAGCCCACGATCTCTGCGGGGGGCACGTTGTTGCGCACGCCCTCGAACTCCAGACCGCCGGGCTCTTCCTCTTCTTCTTCTTCTTCACCCGCGGCGCCGCCGCACCAGGTCGCCATCAGACCCATCATGCGGGTCGACGACGCGGTGATCGCCTGGCCGTCCTGCCAGTCGGCGTCGACCAGCCAGACGCGGCCGTCGCCGAAGTCGCGATAGCCAACGTTGATCTGGTTGGCGGCCCACCCGCCGAGCGGGACGATGTCGGGATACGCGCCAACCTGATGCCCACACGCCGAGGAGGCGGCCGGGGTCACGACCAGGTCGTCGTTGATCGCCCAGAAGGGGTCCTCGAGGTTGACCTTGACGACCGGCATCGCGTTGTCGCGACAGCTACCGCCTCGAGCGCCCTGCGCCACATTGGTGCCAAAGATGGCGTTGTAGACCTGATGGGAGATCGAGTACTCGGTGATGATCAGGCCGCCGCCGTCGACATAGGCACGCCAGGCCGCGGCGCGGGCCGCGACGCTGCCGCCGCCCGAGCGCGAGACGTACATGACCTGCGTCTCATCGGTGGGATCGCAGCCGTCGGCGATCTGGAAGTTGAAGCCCGGCAGCACGAACTGCTGCACGTTGCGGCTCGCCCGGGTGCACACCAAGATGTTGGGTCGCACGTCGCCGGGCGCGCACTGACGGTCAGCGGCGCCACCGCCGCCGCCACCCTCGGGCGCGGCATCACAGATGACCGAGCCGTTGGCCGCGAGGCCCACGACAAACTCACCCTCTTCACAGGTCTGCGGCGCGGTGCGGGGCACACCGCAGGTGATGGTGCCGTTGGCGCTGATGGCGGTCGCGGCCTGGCCCGGCGGGCATTGGCGCTGCGGGATGCTGCGCAAGCCGGCGTCAGCCGCACAGATCGCGCGGTTGTTGCCGTCGATGCCGCGCAGGTACTGGCCAACCGGGCAGCTCAGAGCCACGCATTGCGCGACGCCGTTATTGTCGGTGCCGCGCATGACCTGGCCGTTGGGGCACTGATAGATCGGTCGGCGGACAAGGTTGCCGTTGCCGTCGAAGACCTGAATGTTGCCGACCCAGATGCCGCCATTGCCGCCAACCAAGCGGTTGCCCGCGGTGATGTTGCCGGCTGCAGTGATCGACGCGGTCGCCGCGAAGTTGCGGCCGCCAATGTCGCCGCCGCTGAGGATGCCGCCGTCGTTGCGGAGCACGCCGATGAAGTTGGTCGCATCGCCCAAACGGACATTGCCCGAGAGGTTGAGTTCAGCCACCACGTTAACGCGGCCGTTGGGGCCATTGAGCGACGTGATGTTGGCGTTGGTGATGTTGGCTGTCGTCGCCGTCAGCACGGTCGTCGTGATGCTCTGGACCGCGTCGATGGCCCCGGTGATCGTCAGGTTGCCCTGAATGCGCGTGTTCGACTCGAGCGAGATGCCTGCGTCGTTGATGAGGCGCAGAAAACCATCGGCGTTTGCGCCCCCCAGAGGCGACACCACGATGCTCGCCTGTGAGCCCGACCACGAGATGCCCTCGCCGGGGCCTGGATCGTTGAAGCGCAAAGAGTTGGCGTTGATGATGTTGTTGTTGCCCAGGTCGAGGGCGTTGGCGACGCCGCCGAAGTCGAACACCAGGCGGCTGCCGTCGAAGGTGACGGTGCTGCCGACGACCGAGTCGTCCACAGTGTTGCGCAAGAACGGGAGCAGGTCCGGATCCTCTTCGATCGCGTCGACGATCGACTCGATAACGTCGTCGATCGCGGCGCCCTCGCCGGGGGGTCCGGCCGGGCCACGCAGGCCCGTCGGATCGCCGACCCACTGGCCGTTCTCATCGATCACCAGCGCGTCGCCGATGCTCACGGTGCGCGGGGTGATGTTGCCCACCACGTTCTCGGCGACGTCCGCGACGAACGCGGCCGGCACCTTGACGATAGCAGTGCGCGGCTCGAGCTCGCGCCCGCCGTTGATGCTGATGCCCAGGTATAACGTGGGGCGCAGCATTATCGACGCCGAGAGGACCTCGATACTGCCAATCGAGACCGCGTAGTAGCCGTCGAAGAAGGCGGTCGCTTCATGGGCCTCCTCGAACAGCGGTTCGCCGGCTTGCTCGTTGGCGTATAGCCGAATCAAGACGTCGTTCGGGCCGTCCAACGCCTGGCCGTCTTCGAAGACCAGGCCTTCCTGAACGAATTCGTTGGGCAAGGCCCAAGAGATCGCAGGCAGTAAGAGACCCGCTAAGAGCAGTAGTTTGCGCATCCTCTAAATTCCCCTCATAGACACACGTTCGATGGCACCGTCGATCCTCAGCCAGCACGGCTTTAGTTCACGACGGCGCATACCTCGCCGAGACCGGGCTCAGCTTCTGCTTGATCCGCGTTTGGTAGTTCCGGGCAGTTGTCCGCGTCGTTGAGCACGCCATCGCCATCAACGTCCGTCTCGCACTCGGCGCCCTGCTCCGGGTTCGCCACCAGATAACAGTTGTCGATGTCGTTGATGACGCCGTCGTCGTCGGCATCACGCGCCCCGATTTCTTCGCAAGGCACGAAGCCACCCTCGATCTCTTCATCCGAAAACTTGCAGTTATCCAGGTAGTTGGCCAACCCGTCGCCATCGTCATCGCGGAAGAAGCCCTGGCAGGCGTCGCCGCGACCGTCGTTGTCGATGTCGATCTGCTGCGGGTTGAAGACATCTGGGCAGTTGTCGAGGTCGTTGAAGATCCCGTCGGCGTCCGGATCGCTCGGATCGACGAAGTCAGAGTCACAGACGTCGCCCTGACCGTTGTCGTCGGCATCCGACTGGTTCGAGTTGCCCAACTCGGGGCAGTTGTCACAGATGTCGCCGACACCGTCCTCGTCGACGTCTGAGATGTTGAACGACGCCACCGCCGGGCAGTTGTCGTCGAGATCGGCGATGCCGTCGCCGTCCAGATCGCCCACGCCCGCCTGGCAGGCGTCGCCGCGACCATCGAGGTCGGCGTCGGCCTGGTCGTCATTGGCTAAGTCTGGGCAGTTATCGAACGCGTCTTCGATGCCGTCGCCATCCCGATCGCCGCCCATCGCTTGGGCGCAGGCATCGCCGACGCCGTCGTCGTTGATGTCGGCCTGGTCCAGGTTGTCCGCCTCGGGGCAGTTGTCGCAGGCGTCGCCGAGCGCATCGGCGTCGGAGTTGAGCTGGCCTGGGTTTGGTGTCTCGGGGCAGTTGTCGACGTCGTCGTTGAGGCCGTCGCCGTCGCCGTCCATGCCGCCACCCGCGTCGCAAGCATCGCCCACGCCGTTCATGTCGGCGTCGGCCTGATCAGCGTTGGGCACGAACAGGCAGTTGTCGTTGGCGTCGTTGACCCCGTCGCCGTCGGAGTCCAGGTCGTTCTCGTCTTGGCACGCGTCGCCGATGCCGTTGAGATCGGCGTCGGCCTGGTCAGGGTTCGCATCGTCGGGGCAGTTATCGAGGGCGTCGGTCACGCCGTCTTCATCGCGATCGTCGGCCACGTCGGGCGGATCGCAAGCGTCGCCCGCGCCGTCGCTGTCCGAATCGAGTTGGTCAGCGTTTGCATCGTCCGGGCAGTTGTCTGCGTCGTCGGGGATGCCGTCGCCGTCCGCGTCGGGCGGCGGACCGAAGTCGAACGCGCCCGCGTCGATGTCGACGCCCATGTCGGGGTCTTCGCCGCCGCCGCCTTCGCCGCCTTCACCGCCGCCTGCGCCGCCTTCACCGCCGCCTGCGCCGCCTTCACCGC